>JACMKY010000330.1 GCA_014379925.1 Cytophagales bacterium
CGTCCACCACGGAACGGTTGTTGATCGCCACGGTCTGGGTCACGTAGCTGATGTAGGAAAAAACCAGCGAGGCGTCGGCCGGCGCGTCAATCGCGTAATTGCCCTGCGCATCGGTGGCCGTACCCAGCGAAGTCCCACTGACTAGCACGTTCACAGCGGGAAGTCCCTGGTTGTCCGCGCCGGTCACTTTGCCGGTCACCCGGTTGCGCTGCGCAAAGCCGTAGCCCGGAGCCAGGAGCAGCAGAATGAGGAATGTTAGACATTTTTTCATGGTTTGGAAGTAGTTTGTTGTGCATTGTCAACTAAAGGGTTGTTGGTTGGTCATTTTGGGCATTCAGCACCATCAAAAGGTGTTCATTCACCAATTGTGGATGGACCCGTCCGGGGCTTTCAGGATGGGGTGCGGGTACTTGGTGTTGGCCGTCACTTCCAGCACGAACGTCGCCTTTTTGGGATCGAACTTGACGCCCAGGCCCGGACTGGGGTTGAGGTAGAGCTTGCCCTTCCGGAAATCGACCAGGTCCTCGTTGAAGTACGGCGGTCGTTCCGGTTCTCCCCCGCCCAACTCGATCAGGCAACGCGTCGGACTGCTGGACCCCAGGGCGTGCACCAGCGTAGCCGTGGAGAGCGGACCCGTGAAGTGCGGAATCATGCCCACGTAGTGCGTCTCGCAGAGGGTGGCAATTTTCTTGAATTCCGAAATGCCGCCGCTGTTGGGCAGCGTCACGCGGGCGTAATCGATGAGGTGCTGCTCGATGAAGTGGTTGGTGTCCCAGCGGTCGCCGAACTGCTCACCGACGGCGATGGGTACGGTGGTGAGGGCGCGCACCGTTTTGTAGACCTCCTGGTTTTCTGACCGCACGATGTCTTCGACGAAATAAGGCTCCGTCTCCTCAAGGGCCTTGCAGATTTTGAGGGCTTCGGTCGTGTCGAAGCGGGTGTGCAGGTCGACCGCCCATTTGCCACCCCCGCCCACGGCCGCGTCGATGCGTTTGCAGAAGTCGATGGTTTTCCTGGCGTTATCGTAAAAATCGAAGGGCTCACTGCCATTGCCGCCCGTCGGTCCGATCCGGTAGGCGCGCAGGCCGGCCTCAATGCAATCCCGGGCCCGTTCTTCTTCCGTGGGCGCTTTGGAAGCCCGGAATCCGGTGGCGTAGCATTCGACGTAGTCCCGGGTTGCCCCGCCGAGCAGTTCGTAGACCGGCACGCCCAGCGCCTTGCCCTTGAGGTCCCAGAGGGCCATGTCCAGGGCGCCCTGGGCGTGGAGTTTTTCCCGACCCGGTGGGTAAAACATGCCCCGGTAAAGATTCTGCCAGAGGTGCTCGGTGCGGAACGGATTCTCGCCGATCATCATCTGGGCGCATTGCTCGATCATGTCCCGGGAGCCCCCTTCGCCGATGCCGATGATGCCGCCGTCGGTTTCGATTTCGACGATGCCGCGGGCCTGGTTAAAGAGCGGCTTGGTGTAGCCGGGCGCGCTGTAGTAGCGGATTTTGGTGATCTTCAGTTTGGGCACGGCCGCCGCCGAACCAAGGAGGGGAAATCCGGCCACCACCGCGGTCGACCCCAGCACGGCCGACTTGAGAAAACTTCTTCGTTGCATACAACTGCGTTCAGGGTTTGATGAAGGAAGTGACGTCGCCGAAATGGCAATTATTCAGCGCAATGAAATCAACGGGAATCTTCGGTAAATACCGGTCTGAACGGACCAACGAGCGGTTCCCGTTGCGCAAGTAGTGGACTTGTTTTCCGGTGTTTTCCGAGGATGCCGTAGAGAATACCGCAATTGAATTGCTCACCGAGCAACTGGTTTTGAAGCGGTGACTGAAAGCCGGGCAGCAGGAAGCACCCCAAACCCAAATCGACCAGGTAATTTGATAATGCGCTAAAATTGCCCCGTCGCGGTCAGTAACCCCGGGCTTATTCCGGGCCTCCCCCCGCCGGGTACCGCGGCGGGGCAACCCGAACCTACCACGTGCGGGCCTTCAGCAGCTGGTCCATTTCCGCCCGGGGCATTTTCAGCTTGCTGGCATTCGCATCCAGCCACTGGCCGAAATCGTCCTCGATCGGCTTCGTCCAGCGGGTGTCGATTTGGCCGGGGGTGTACTTTCCTTCCCGCAAGCGCTGGTGGCCGAAGTCATCGCGCAGGGCCACGATTTCCGAAGTCTGCACCACTTTCTCGGCCAGGTGGGCCGGAATGAACACAATGCCTCCCTTCTTGGCCAGCACCACGTCGCCCGGCATCACCGTGGCCGGACCGATCCGAACGGGTACGTTGATGCCGCTCACCATCATCTCCATGATGTAGGAGGGATGAAAAGCCCGCACGAAAGCGTTGAATCCCTCGATTTCCTCCAGGCCTTCCAGATCGCGGGCGGAGCCGTCGAACACCACGCCGTTTTTGGATTTGGCGTAAATGGAGTTGCCCAGGTTGTCGCCGATGAGGGTGCCGTTTTCCACTTTCCCGAAAGCATCGGCTACGTACACGTCGCCGTTCACCAGCATGTCGATGGGCCAGGAGTTCATGGCACCCACCCGTCCGTCCTGCTTGCCTTTGCCCACGATCTTCCCTTCCACGTCGGGACGTTTGGGCAGGTACTGCACGGTGAGCGCGCGACCGACCATCACCTGCCCGGGGCGAATGATCTGCCAGTCGCCCGCGAACTGATTGTGGTAGCCTTCGCCCCGCAAAATCCCCCAGGCTTCCTCCACCGAAACGTCCTTCATCCGCGCCAGGATGGCATCCGGCACTTTCGGGCGGCCATCGGGAAAACGTTCGCCCTTCCACTGCGAACTGAACAGCGTGAGGTCTTCCCGGGAAAGGGAGATGGACTGGGCCCGGGCC
>JACMKY010000331.1 GCA_014379925.1 Cytophagales bacterium
AGCCGTGCTGGAGCAGCAGCAGGGTGGGCAGGATCCGGCTCATCCGGCCGTTGCCGTCCTGAAAGGGATGGATGCTGACGAATTCCTAGGCGAACAGGGCGCATTTCACCAACGGATGCGTCTGCTGGTCCTGCTCGTACCAGGTGATCAGGCTTCTGACCGCCTCCTGGGTGGGAAAACCGGGTGGGGTGGTCTGAAAGATCACCTGCTTAGTGCCATCGGGCAGGGTAGCCTCCACGGCATTGCTGTGCTGTTTGTAGTCGCCCCGGTGCCAGTCGTCTTTCCGGCTGTGTTTCAAAAGCCGGTTGTGCAAGCTCTTGATGCTGCTCTCCGTTGCGGGGATGTCGGCGTAGGATTCACCAACCAGGTCCAGCACTTCGAAGTAACCCACCACTTCCTGGGCATCCCGGTCGTCGAGCTTGGTGATGTCCAGATGGTGGAGCAGGGTATCCACCTCCTCATCGCTCATCCGGGAACCTTCGATGCGGGTAGAGGCTCCTACGCTCCTGACGGTTGCGATGGCCTTCAACTGCTTGAGGCTTTGCCCCTCTTTCTTCTCGATCGAACTCCAAGAGGCATCAAAGCGGTCGATCTGGCTGATGGCGGCCAACAGTTCCCAGTCGAGGGTGATTTCAAAAGTATGAACGCAATCCTTCATCCCTCAAAGATGGGATGCAGTCCGCAATGATACGATAAGATACGAAAATATTCGATCCTGATACGATAAGTTTTTCTTCAGAAACCGCCACCGCCAAAGGTTGCCTCACATTGTCCAGTACCAAGCCACCCTAATCCAGGAGTGCCCACATACCTTCGCAGGTATTCGGTCCTTTTTTTGAAAGCAGCGCTATACTGTCCCAACTTGGTCGATGACCAGGCTTTATTTAATCACCTTGGCAGGCTGGCTACTTGATGGGTTCCACTCCCTCACTCCGACCTCAAACTCTTCACCGGATTCATCAAGGCCGCCCGAATGGACTGATAACTGATGGTGAGAATGGCAATCAGGACCGCCATTAAACCGGCCAGTAGAAATACGTCCCAACCAATCTCAATGCGGTAAACAAAATCCTCCAGCCATTTCTGCATCCCGTACCAAGCCATGGGCACGGCAAGGACCAACGACAGCAGCACCAGTTTCAGAAAGTTTTGGGTCAGCAAACCGAATATGCTGTACCCCGATGCCCCCAATACCAACCGAATGCTGATTTCCTTGCGGCGTTGCTCCACCATAAAGGCCGACAGCGCAAACAAGCCCAGACCGGCGACAATGATGGCTAGAACGGCAAAACTGGTAAAAACGCGTCCCATCCTTTGTACGTCCTCGTACATCGCCGCGTAACCCTCGTCCAGGAAGGTATACCGGATCGGTTGATGGGGAGCCACCTGCTTCCATACCCCGGTGACGGATTGAATCAAACCCGCCATATCCACGGTTTTCACTTTCACCGATACGATGGATGGGCTCTGGCCGATCACCAGGACGAGGGGCGTGATGTTTTCCTTCAGGGATTCGAAATGAAAGTCTTCTACTACCCCAATAACCGGCCAAATTGCTCCCTTGTTGGTAATTCGTTGACCAACCGGATTTTCCAAGCCCAGTTCCTCCGCCATTTTCTGGTTAATGATTACTGCCTGGGAGTCGGTCGGCATTTGGAGGGAAAAATCCCTGCCGGCGACGACTTGCATGCCCATCGTCTTGATGTAATCGTGGTCCACGACCCACATCTGACCACCGACCGGTTTATCTTCGGCGGTCCGGCCTTCTTTCCAGAATGGATTCCGGTCCCGGTTGGTCCCCTTGATGGGCAGGTATTCACTGACACTCACGTGCTGCACGCGGGGCAAGCGCAGCAACTCCTGCTTGAAGGTATTTACTTTTCCTCCCAGGCTGTTGGCGCCTTGAATGAGCAATACCTGGTCTTTGTCGAAGCCCACTTTCTTGTGGAGAATGTATCCCATCTGACGATGGATGACCAGGGTACCCACGATCAGCACAATGGAAGTAGTAAACTGGAAAACAACCAACCCACTCCGCAAGGTGGAACTCTTGCTTCCCCGGCTGAGGTTTCCCTTGAGCACCTGGATGGGTTGGAAAGCGGAAAGGTAAAAGGAAGGATACAAGCCCGCCAGGATGCCGATGGCGGTGGCGGCCAACACCAGCAAAGGGAGCAGCCACCATTCCCGCCAGGGAAAGGTCAACGACTTGGCCGACAGAACATTGAAGTAAGGCAACAGCAGCCAAGCCAGTCCGATGCCCAGCCCGAAGGAGAGGAAACTGAACAACAACGACTCGGTCAGGAACTGCCGGATCAGGTGGCGGCGGAACGAGCCCACTACCTTGCGCAGCCCCACCTCTTTGGCCCGATTGGCCGAGCGGGCCGTGGAAAGATTGATGAAGTTAATGCCGGCCAGGAGGAGGATAAAGCCGGCGACCGCTCCGAACAGCCACACGAAACGGATGTCGCCGTGGGAAAGCCGGTCCGTGATGCCATTGGACTTGAGGTGGATGTCGCCGACCGGCTGCAGATTGAATTTGAGCGACATTTCCATTTTGGCGGCATCCTGGTAACCGGCTTCCAGCAAACCCGGCACAATGTATTTCTTTTTGATGGCGGGTAAGTTGGCTTCCAACCTGGCGGCATCCGCTCCGGGACGAAGCCGGACGTAGGTGTGGTAATTGTTGGCTGGCCAGTTGGTCTGCTCGCCGGGCCAGAACTCCACGCCCGTCAGGGAAAGCAGGAAATCGTAGTGAAGGTGGGAAGCGGCGGGAAAATCTTCCATGACTCCCCCGATTCGATAAAGCCGATCCTGGTTGTCATTGACAACCATCAGCTTGCCAACGGGATTGTCATCGGCAAAATACTTGGTCGCTTTTCGCCTGGACAACACAATGGTATTTGGCTCATCCAAGGCGTGGGCCGGATCGCCGTGGACCATGGGCACCTGAAGAATTTGCAACGTCTCCTGATCGAGGTAAGCGAACCCTTCCTCGTAGGCGTTTTCCGTCTGGTCGGCCCGCCGGATGAGGTTGCTTCCCGCCCCGAAACTGGGGTGGGGCAACAGCCGGCCGGCTTGCTCGACGTCGGGAAATTCGGCTTTCAAAGCCTTGGCGAACGGGGCGGCGAAATCAACGCCGGTTCCAAGCTCGCCGTTGTCATTGTATTCCTTCAAGACCCGGTAAATGCGATCTCCATTGGAGTAGTGAAGGTCATAGCCCAACTCATCGCGGATGAACAAGGCGATCAACAAACAGGCGGCGATGCCCAGGGCGAATCCGCCGATCTTGATGAAGGAATACATTTTCTGCTTGGACAAAATCCGCCAGGCAATCTTGAAGTCGTTGCGGAACATACCGTGGTGATTGGAGGGTGCTGACTTTGATTTTCGAATGGCAAAAGGCCGCAGGTAGTTGAAAACCTGGTACCAGTAATGGAGGCGAGCCCGAAAGGGAGAGCTGGCGTGCAGGGTGGCATAAAACTGCTCATTCAGGTCACCGAGGACTTCTTCGGCCAAATCCTGCCGGAGAAAACCCAGCAGGATTTGTTGCGCCAGTTTAGGAGGTGAGGGATGGTTCGTCACTATTTGCTACGAATCATTGGTTGGAGGAGGGCAGTGAAAAGTTGATCCGGTGGAGAATTGGAATCGAATGAAAAGCAATCACAACGCCGGTCCGGCCCCCGGATACGCTTCCATCCGGCTAGTTCAGCTTAGTGGCAAAAGCGGGATACTGATTCCACAAGGATACCCGAAAGTCCCGGGCCACTTCCAGGGCCCGTTGGCCAGCGGCCGTGATGGTATAAATCCGTTTCCGGCGTCCCCCTCTTTCGGCCGTAGCCTGGCCCATGGCCGAGGATAGGAACCCTTTTTCTTGTAGACGGGTGAGGGTAGAATGGACGGCCCCAATGGAGACGGGCCGGGCCGTTTGCGCCTGGAACTCTTCGGCCACTTTGAAGGCATAGGCCTGCTGACCTAAAATGCCCGCCAGTAGCAGCAGGACCTCTTCGAATTCACCAAGTTTAGTCTCTATCATCTTGTCACTAAATTGTAGAGCAAATATAGAGAATAGCATTGGGTTTGCTCTACAATTTAGTGACAAATAATTTTTCAGTAAGAATAAGGGTGGTTTGCTGAGTCAAATAGGCTGGACCAAAGGAAAAAACGGTGTCTGTGAATTACCTCTTCAAACGAGTGAGTAAAGCCGACCGACGATTGGTAAGAATAGCTCCTTGCTTATCGAAGTGATTGGTATTTTAAACGGTACAGGCGGATGCTCAGAATTTGGGTGGCTGGCGGAAAGCCCTGAACGAAACAAGGTATGTGCCAAACAGGCTTCGCCCCTATGTGTATCGATTCACTGCCGGGATGAGCGATGGGCGGTCTTGCCCCCAGCTTCGAAGCATCATCGCTCAAAAGTTTGTTTGCCATTCCCAGGACAGGATGGTGGAATGACCGCAGGAAAAAGTTCGAGAAGCGACAATGTGCCTCAGAAATGCTGGCTCAGCAGGGAATGGTGCTGCTGATCTTCGATGTGGATCTCATCTAGGCTGCCAATGCCGTTAAAGAAAAAGTCGATCTCTTTCAAATCACCCAGGAAATTGGAATACCGACCCTCGCGTACCACCCGATCGTTGACGGATAAACGATACCTGCCCTGACTCAACTGTACCCGTATCTGTTGCCAGCAAAAGGCATCCATTCCCAGCAAGGACAGATCATGGGTTTTGCCGTCTACGTACGTGTCGCCTACTTTCAGGCCCAGATTACTCTCGCATCCGACGTTGCCCAGCGTGATCCAGGCATAGTCCCTATCTCCCTTGATGAGCAAGCTGACCACCGGACATAGCGGAACGTGCAGGGAATCAAAGCGCACGGAAGCTTGGATCTGGCATTCATCCGCCGGCCACTGGAAATCCCGCGACCACATGTACCCCAGCTGAAACTCCTCCTGCAACGGCCGAAAGCGGGTGGTCACGTAGTCCGTCTTCAGGCCCAGGTGCCCTTGGGTATGCAGATCGGCTTCATTGACTTTCACCAGCGCACTGTTGGGGTAGCGGAAGCGTACGTACCAATCCTGGTATTGAATATGAACCGGTATTTCCTTGACCACCTGCTCGTCGGCCAACAGCTTGGCATAATGATACCCTGGCTCGTAATAGATGTCGGTTTGTGTGTTGTTCTTAGCCGATATTTCCACCTTGCGGGCCGGATCCCAGCTTTGCTGGATGTAGAAGTGATCCGCCTTGATGCCGGTCACATCGTAGGAGAACACCACGGAGTTGGGGACGCGCCCACCCGCCGTGGGCACGGCCGAGAACTGGACCGCGTTCACCTTGCCGGTTTGGTGGGCGGACACGTAATACCAGCACGTTCCTAGCAAAAGCAGCAACAACAAAGCCGCCGCAACCCGCTTCATGTTGCCCCTCCGCGGCGGGTTCGACGAGGCAGCCACTGGTGACCCAACCGGAGGAGGCATCCTTCCATCCGTCTGCTCGGGTGCCTGCGATTCAAGCAGTTCCTTCTTGAGGGTATGCCAGTCCTTGCCATCGGCCAGCCGCGCCAGCATGTTCAGCGTAGAGAGGTGAGGGAGCCGTTGGTATTCATCCCGCCAGATTCGCTTTACGGTGGTCAGACTCAAGGCCTGCCCTGTCTTTTCCTGGATGTAGAAGAGGAGAAAATCGAAGTCCTTCTGGTTGAGATCCGAAACCCCCGCCAGCCCCGCACACTGCTCAATCTTTTGCTTCAGTCGTTTCAGCAGGGCCTGATCAATTTCACTTAACGCATTCATCCTGAGAGCTAAATTAGAACAGTTGTAAAATAATCTGAAAACGGTTTCAAAATAAATCGGTATTGCCGATCCTTACGCGCATCATTGCCCCCATACCAAAACCACAAGGTATGTCCCCTACCATTCAGGTACGCATGGGTGCTTTCTTTTTTTGGGCCTTCACCGCCTGAGGCATCCATCCGCTCGAATGGGACTGTTCAAAAGTGAAAAGCAACCACTAATCAAAAACAATCTCAACAAAATGAAAAGGACTTTAATGGCCTCCCTGCTGCTAACCCTGGTGGTAGCAGCGGCGCATAGTCAAATCACCATACCCCCGGATGGGAATAAGAAAGCCACGGTTTCCGAAGATGTTGGCATCACGACGGTAAAAGTTACGTATTCTCGTCCGGCAGTGAAGGGCAGAGAAGGGAAAGTTTGGGGAAAACTGGTTCATTACGGCTTTGCCGACCTACACTACGGTACCAGCAAGGCCGCCCCCTGGCGAGCCGGCGCCAACGAAAACACCACTATCGAATTCAGCTCGGACGTGTTCATTGAAGGAAAACCACTACCAGCGGGCAAATACGGCTTTTTCATCGCCATGGGGGCTGAAAAGGCTACGCTGGTCTTCTCCAAGTTCAACACAGCCTGGGGGAGTTTCTATTATGACCCCAAAGACGATGCCCTGCGGGTAGAGGTGCCCGTACAGAAATTGAATGAAAGCGTGGAGCGGTTGAAATATGAATTTGCTGATCAAACGGAAAACGCCGCGGTACTTTCCCTGCAATGGGAAAAAGTAAAGATTCCCTTCCAAATTTCCGTGGATCTGCAGAAAGTGCAAATCACGGCCTTCCGAAGGGAGTTTAATTCGGGCCTGTTTTACCGCTATTGGCAGAACATGCACATGGCGGCCAACTATTGCCTGGTCCATAATATCAACCTGGAGGAAGCCTTAACCTGGGCGGAGCGGTCGGTGAATACCTATTTTGGTGAGGCGAATTTTCTGACCTTGTCCACCTATGCGGGGTTGTTAGAAAAGGCTAACCGAAAAAAGGAAGCCGACTCCCTCGTGCAGAAAGCCCTTCCCATGGCGACCTCCGTTCAGTTGCTAACCTACGGAAGTAATTTGAATAAGATGAAAAAACACCAGCAAGCCTTTGATATCTTTAAAATGAATTACGATAAAAACCCCAAGGAAGGCTACGCCAACCTGGGTATGGTGATGGGTTATTACTTTTTAGATAACAAAAGAGAAGCCATCAAGTATGCCGAAAAAGGCAAAGAAACAGCCGATGACCCGAACTGGAAAAACTACTTTGTTACGCTAATCAATGATATGAATGCCGGCAAAGCGATCTTCCAGTGATCCTTGCTCTGCCGATTACCTTTTTGAAAAATAACGGCGGACAATCCTTCCGACCTACAACTCGCATTTGCCGCGTACTGCTGTTCAAATGCCCGGACAGCGACAAAAGGGAAAACTATCTCTTTTTGGTACAGGCGGATTCGCCCGATGTGGGTGGTTTGGTGAGACTGCTCGAAGCGAAGCCCTTCACCGGAATTTGTAAAGGGTCTCCAAAAATTGGGGGAATCGTCAAAAGCGCAATCAGAGTTGGCACAGTAAAGTAGGGTTTACGTCAGTGTACATTAGGTGTTGTTAAACAAATCCGGCTGCCGTCCCGTAACCGGCGCAGCCGCCGGATTTGTTTAACAACACCCTACGTAGTGCAGAAAACCCAGTTGCACTTGCTCCGGCGTGTCTACTCGCTGCCAGGACATAGCCATGTGCAGTTGGAACAGGCCCATTAGCGCTTTCTCCCGCCCGATGCGAGCCAGCAGGGGCGTGGTATCGGTCAGTTGGCTCACAATCTATTTTTGCACGTCGTAGACCAACTGGGCGGCACGGGCTGATTCGCAGCGCAGCTTTCGGCCAAGGTACGGGGTACCGGCATCCCCCGGTAAGTAATCCTATTGACAGGCATGGCATTGAGGAGCTAGCTGGCAGGGATGTGGGTGCGGTCAAACGGCTCGGCTACGTCCACAGCTTGGTCGAACAAGCTTTCCAAGGGCAGTGGAGCCGTTACGGGCACGCATTCCCATTCAAGGTAGCCGGCCTGAGTCATCGGAAAACTATCGAGGTAACGGCGGGCTTCGGCCGCGTCGGCGCACTCGAACACGATGACGACGCCAGGCTGGTCGAGGCGGGCGTAGTTTTCGCGGATGATACCGGCTTTCCAAAGCCGCCAGGCGTTGGCCGCTTCTTCGGCCAGCAGCGGCCGGATGGTGTCCAGGGTGACGCCGGGCTTGAACCGGTCAATGGCAATGACTTTCATGGGCTGATGGGTAGAGTTGATTGAAAAAACAGGGATGTAAGAGCCGGTGGTTTCCGCGGCGTGGGCCACCCGTGAGCCCTTCTAAAGACGGAGGCTCACCGCCTCAGTCTTCGCCTTCAGCTAATTAAGCAGTTGGGCCAAAACGCGGTGCAGCATCTCAAAGATGCGCGCCACAAACGTGGCCGAATCCAATGCTTGAGGATAGAATTTTTGCAGTTGAATTTCCATAGTAATATTATAAGAGGATGTCGTGGACGGGCTGGATGCGGGCCGGCAGTTCGGTTTCGCCAAGCAACTCGCGCAACTCAATTTCGAGGTTGCGGCAGATGGCCGTCATGGGCACGTCGTTGATGTAGTTTTCAAACGGGTCTTCGCTGTTGTCGCCTATCACCTCCATCGTCGTGAACACCCAGGAGATGAGCACCGAGAAGGGCACTCCCAGCCACACCAGCCCGCTCAGCCCGAGCTTGCCGAACTCACCCACTAGGCCCAGGGGCACCAGCAGCACAAAAATCCAGGTGAAGACGGTGCTGAAATAGGCAAACTGGCGCGGGAAAGGCGTGTTTTTAATCCGCTCACAGCCCCCTTGTAAGTCGTAACACTCCTTGAGCAGGCCCATCATGGTTAGGGCCGAAAACTCGCCAAGGGTTCCTTCGGCAACGAGTTGGGGCAGCACCAGGAACTGCCGGTGCAGCAGATGAGCCGCCGCGTTGGTGCTGGCCACGGCCGCGCGGCACTCGGCCGGTGACAGCAAAGGCGCAATCTGCGACTCCAGGGACTCGGTGGTGGCCACCCCGTAAAGGCTGGTGCGGCGCAGCTGCACGCGAAGCGCCTGGGCCCACGCCACTTGCCGATAGATAAGCTCACGCTGACGGGGCGGCGCATTCGCTGGTTGCGCTTCTTCTACCGCGACAGTAGCTGTTTCGTGAACCAGAGCCCGCACCTGGCCGCCCCAGGTGCGGCCCGTGTTGGCGATGCCGCCCCAAAGCTTGCGGGCCTCCCAGAACCGCTCATACGCTTGGTTATTTTTAAAGCCCAGGTAAAAAGCCACCGCAATGCCGATGGTGCTCAGGGGCAAAAAGGGCAAGCGAATGTCGAGGCCGCGGGCGAGCAGGGTCACGTAGACGGTCGTGACTAGGGTAGCCCAGACGGTGAAGAAAAGCGCGTTTTTCCAACCGTACCGCAGCATGACGCCCAGCCGGATGACTCTTCTGATGTACATACCGCTTGCGAGAAAAAGGGGGAATGCCCGTAAGGCGCCGCGCCGGCGAGCCGTTTAGCTAGCCCGGCTGACGGCCGTCGGGCGGTAGTGTCGCATTTCCTGGATGCTGGCATAAAACCCTCTGACGGCGGCGAAAAACGCCGCGAAGTGCGGACCGGGGCGAAAACCTTGCAGGTGCGCCTGTGTTGACTCCCACTCGATGCGCAGGATGAAGTTGCCTGCTTCTTCCTCGCACTCGCTTAACTCGTAGCGCAGGCACTCGGGGGCGGCATCCAGTTGGGCGGCAGCTTGCTGGTAGGCGGCCACCAGCGCCTCGCGCTGTTCGGGAACCACCTGGTAGCGGATGTATTCGACAATCATAATGATGCAGCAAGGAAAAGTACAGGAAAAGCGTAAAAACTAAACCAGCGGACGGTAGGGGCCGCCGGTTTCGCCCCAGCCCCAGCGCGGCATGGGCTCGTCGGCCGCGAGGGGGGCAACGCCGGGCTGCGAATTGAGGACGGCCAGCCGGCTGCCCCACTCCAGGTAGCCTACCAGCGCCGCCCGAAACTCTGGGTCGGTGGGCAGCCCCACCTCGTCGGCGCAGTCGAGCAGCAGGTTCACCCAGCGGCGGCGCTGCGGCTCGGTCAGCTGCCGGCCCAGGTGGTGGGCCACCATCCCGGCATGGCTGCCGCCGTCGGCGAGAGTATAGTGGGGCGGTCCACCCAACACCTCGGCGATGAAGTGTGCCACGTGGGCGGCGTGCGCGGGACTCATCCGCTGAAATACCGGGCCCAGCAGCTGGTCTTGCCCTACCTGGGCGTAAAAGGCAGCGGTCAACCGTTCAAAAGCGGCCTGGCCTCCCGCCCAGGCATACAGGGTTGGGGCGGGCGTGGGGGCGTCGGAAAAGCTCATAGGCAAATGTATTGAAATAGCTGACAAAAAAGCAAGTACCGACAAATTTGTCCATTACTTCCAGTTGTAGTAGTAATGTTAGTGATTAGCAGCTTACCTTTACCGGCATGTTGAAAAACGGTGAAAATATTTTACTAGATGTAAACGGCCGGCGCTATTACTGTCCCGTGGAGTTGGCAATGGACGTGGTGGGCGGCAAGTGGAAAGGGGTCATCTTGTGGTACCTGGCAGGCCGGACCTTGCGATTCGGCGAGTTGAGGAAGTGTATCGTCACCATTTCCGAAAGGGTGCTGGCTCGGGAGCTGCGTGAGTTGGAAGCGGCTCACCTTATAAGCCGCCGCGTGCACGCCGAAGTACCGCCCAAAGTGGAATACTGCCTTTCCGAGTACGGGGAGTCGCTGCTACCCCTACTGCGCACTGTGAGCGAGTTTGGGATGAACTACGCCGCCACGTTTGGGCAAGTGGTTTGACCAATTGAAGCAGTGGTGGCATAATCGGGCAGCACTCCAATGGCAACTCCCAGGCAGCGGACCAGGGACAGTACCCGCACGCTTTGAGCAAATGTCGCGGGGCCACCATCCGCAGCACCCAGTCGCAGTCTTCAAGGTCTAAGCTGGTACGCAAAGCCGGCAAATACTGGGGTAGAGCCCGCACTACGACCGACGGCCGCGGTTTCAACATTGGTTTTGAACACTTCAATTTCATGGAGCACGAGCCCGGTAGCGGACTTGAGTTGCCGCTGCTCACGCAGTTCTTACAACCCTATTTTTGGGGTTGTGAGCCGCTTCGACCGTATTACCGCCATTCACATCCAGGTGATGGGTCCGGGTAAGCTGCGCCAGGCACATTGATAGCACAGCTGGTTGACTTATTATCTGACCTGTCGGCTATGCAGCGTATTTAGTCCCTGTTCGTGAAAACCCTCGTTTGACTGAACAACTCACCGGTAAGTTTGAAGAGGGGCCGAATGGGATTGGAATGGG
>JACMKY010000332.1 GCA_014379925.1 Cytophagales bacterium
GTCGCCATTCCGCTGGCCTGGCTAACCATGCATACCTGGCTACAGGATTTTTCCTACCGCGTGAATGTGGAATGGTACATTTTTATGGTTGGTGTACTACTGGTGCTGCTGCTGACGGTGGTCACGGTGGGTTACGAAACGGTGCGCGCTGCCACCGCAAATCCGGTGAAGTCACTGCGGTACGAATAAGACCGCTGATTACGCTGATAAAATGATTGAATGATCGAACTAGATTATTTGGCTACCGGGCTGGTTGTGTTCATCATCAGGTCCAGTACAGGATGCGCGCGGATGGGAAACGACGGCGCAATTCCGCTTCGAAGTAGCCGCGCAGGTCGCGCATCATCGCCGGCGGATACACGTACTTGGTGCCGCCAAACTTGTTGCGCTTCCTGGCCCGCTGCGATTCGTCCATCTCCAGGCTGGTGTTGGGGTACCACTCGGTCAGCACGTCCTTGGAGCCGGGCGTAAACCGGTGGCTGATCAACTCGAAGGTCAGGTCAGCCGGAAAGTCCAGCGACTGTTCCACCCGGTCGAGCAAGTCGCCGTAGTGCAGCTCCCAGTCGGGAATGGGCATGATGGGCGCAATCACCAGGCCCACCGGATAGCCACCGCCCCCCTGCTCCCTGGGCAAAGCCAACCGCCGCAACGCCCCGAGCCGAGCCGTCACCGAAGCCGTACCGCCTTCCAGTCGCCGGGCAATGGGTTCGGCGTTCACGCTGAGGCGGCAGCGCGTGTTGCCCCGGTGGGACAGGTTCAGCAGGTCGTCCACCCGGTCGAATTTGGTTACCCAGCGCAATTGCACGTTTTCGCGCGTACCGAAGTGGCGGATGCATTCGGCCAGGCTACCCGTCAGGTGCTCGATGCCCAGCGGATCGGTGTAGCAACTGGCCTCGAAGGTGGTGAATTGGCCGGGCCGTTCGTAGCGGCTCAGGTTCCCGAGGATGGCGGGCAGGTTGGCAAACGCGCGGATTACGGGCGGCCCCGACAAGCTACCCGCCAGGTAACAGTACTGGCAGTGGGCCGGGCATCCCTCGGCCAAGTGGAATTGCCAATCGGCCGAAGGGGGAATGGGTTGGAGTTTAAACGCACCCGGCGGGGCAGTGACCACGGCCAGCGTGCGTTTGGCCAGGGCGTAGGTTTCGCGTTCGGTTTGGCCGCGCAACCCGGTAATCCGATTGCTCTTGGCTTCCTCCACGGGCAGGCCCAGGGCCACCACGCGCTCCCGGATTTGCTGGCCCCAGGGTTCGCGCAACGCGTCGGGGGTGAAGACCACCCGCCTGGGCATCCACTGCCGGGCCGGCCGGGTGTCGGGCGACGGCAAAACGGTTTCTTGCGTGGGTTGTTCCATCATCCCTGCTTATTCAAATACGGTGCCCCGCTCCCGTCCCTGCCATCGTGTCCTACGGACCGAAAAATAACAGTTAACCTTCTATCTATCAGCAGTCTATAACTCTCTGAGGGCCTGCCCGATGGGCTACCGGACAAAGTGGCACGGGCAAAACGGCGACCGCGCCACCGCTTGCCGACCGGTTCTGGTTTGGCCTGAAAAAATTGCCGGGACCGATCGTGCCATTGAATTACGAGAACTGCGTCACGGGAGGAATGTTCGGCTAAGCAGCAAAGGTATACCGCGCCGTCTGAGAGCAGAAGCCTCCCAGCCAACCTGCTTTCCGCGGCGTGTCTCACCTATGAGACTTTGTGCGTAGTTTTGCCTTCCATTCTATGCAGAACACCCAGCAAAATATCGTTGATGCCGCTATTCTCGTCTTTAACGAGGATTATTCGGCGCCGCTGGAAAAAGTGGCCGAGAAGGCCGCCGTTACCCGGCGGACGTTGCACCGCTATTTTAAGGGCCGGGACGAACTGCTGGCCAGCTGTGAACAGGAAATGCAGCGCAGCTGCAACCACGCCATGACCCAAGCGCTGGCTAGCTCCGATAATCCGCTCACGCAGTTGGAAAACATGCTGTACGCGGGCGTCGATTGCGGGGCCAAGTATTCTTTTTTCAGCAAACTGCACACGCGAGCCGAGCACCAGCATTCGCCGCACAACGCGGACTGTGCCGAATACGATGCCGTGTACGGCCACTACCGGGCGGTCATTACCCGACTGCAAGCCCAGGGCACCATTAGCCAGCACATCACCGCCGAATGGGTAGCAATGCTGTTTAGTGGGGTGATTGCCGCGACCATCAACGCGGAAGCCTTCGGTTCGGTGGCCAAGAAGAGCCTCAAGCAATTTGCCTGGTTTTCGTTTAGCAAAGGCATTGGCATTTGACTTTTTTTACCCGGTAATGTCTCAAAACAGAGACAAATAACTTATATTTGAGACGATAAAACACCCGTACCATGAAAAACCAGGAACTGTTCGACGTAGTAATCATCGGGGGGAGCTACGCCGGTTTATCCGCCGCCCTGGCGCTGGGGCGCGCCATCCGACCGGTGCTGGTGCTGGACAGCGGCCAACCCTGCAACCACCAGACCCCGCACTCGCACAACTTCTTAACCCAGGACGGCAGCACGCCCGCCGCTATCACGGCGCTGGCCAAAGCGCAGGTGCTGGCTTACCCCACCGTGCAGTACCTGAGCGAGGCCGCCGTAGCGGTAGCGGGCGAGAACGACCAGTTCGCCGTTACAACGGCCGCCGGCTCGATTGTGAAGGCCCGGAAGCTGCTGTTTGCCACCGGGATTCGGGACCTGATGCCGGCCATTCCCGGCTTTGCCGAGAGTTGGGGCATCTCGGTTATTCACTGTCCGTACTGCCACGGCTACGAGTATCGGGGCCAGCCCACCGGCATTTTGCTGAACGGAGACCCGGCCGTTGAGTTGGGCCGCCTCATCCGCAACTGGACCGACGAGCTGACCATTTTCACCAACGGCAAGTCCAGCATCCAGCCCGCGCACCGGCAGCAACTGGCGGCCAGCCACATCGCCGTGGAGGAGGCGCCCGTGCAGCAGCTTGCCCACCGCGACGGCTACCTCACGCACGTCGTGCTGGCCGACGGCCGCCAGCGGCCGCTGACCGCTCTCTACGCCCGGCCGCCCTTCGAGCAACATTGCGCCCTACCCCGTGCCCTGGGCTGTGTGCATACCGAGGCCGGGTACGTCGAAGTAGATGGGTTTCAGAAAACAAGCGTCGCGGGCATTTACGCGGCCGGTGACGCCACGAGCATGATGCGGGCGGTGAGTTGGGCCGTGACGGCCGGCACCATGGCCGGCGTCTTCCTCAATAAAGAGCTACTCGGCATCGCTTAAAGCGAAACGTGCGACCGCTGGCGTTTTTCTCCTTTAGCATCTGCTGTCCAGGATGCCACAACGGGTGCCTGGCGCGGGGCCTTTTCCCTTGTGACGCAACAACCGCTTTTGCAGCCCTACTCGCCGTGAGATTTTGTTCCAGAAAGTTGTGACGGCTTTTATGGCGGGTTCAAAACCGTTCGTTGCCACGACACCCGTGTCGTCAGGATTCGTCGTCCGTGCCCTGTTCAAGGTCATTGATAGCCGCTGGTTGGCTAAGACTTTATTCCGGCAGGATACCTTCGGCATTCGTTACCTGGTCTCCTTCGCGGCCACGCACCACCCCGTCCGAAAGGCGACGGGTCGGGTTTTCAACCGGGGTTATTCCCGGGTGAAAACTTCATCAATCATTCCGTATGCTTTGGCCTCCTCTGCCTTCATGAAATAGTCACGGTCGGAATCCTTTTCCACCTGCTCGTAGGATTGTTTGCTGTGCCTGGCGATGATCTGATACAACTCCTGGCGTATAACCACGATCTGTTTGACCGAGATTTCAATGTCGGAAGACTGTCCCTGGGCCCCACCGGAAGGCTGGTGAATCATCACGCGGGCGTGTTGGAGGGCCGACCGTTTTCCGGCCGCTCCCCCGCAAAGCAACACCGCTCCCATCGACGCGGCAAAGCTGGTACAAATCGTGGCCACGTCGGGCCGGATGTACTGCATCGTATCGTAGACGCCCAAGCCCGCGTACACCGAACCCCCGGGGCTGTTGATGTAGAGCACGATGTCTTTTTTGGGATCCGCCGATTCCAGAAACAGCAACTGCGCCACGATGACGTTGGCCAGGTTATCGTCGATGGCCATTCCCAGGAAGATAATCCGATCGGCCATCAGGCGGGAAAAAACGTCTACTTCCCGGAAGTTCATCGGCCTTTCCTCAATAACGGAACGGGTCATATTTTCTACCCGATGGAGGTAGTCATCCACCAGGCGGCTGCCCAGACGGCGGCCTTTTACCGCGTACTTTCTGAATTCCTCCTTGTTAACCATTGGCTGACCGGGTTTGGTTTCGGGAGTATATCCGCCAAACCCGTAAATATCACCCGGCCGGCGCGGAAAACTGCCTGGGATCGCCCAAAAAGCAGTTTACCTGGCTGCGGGCTGCCCACTGCTGAACACTTTCTTCAGCAGTTCGGTGGTCCGGGCGCCGGGGTTGGCGCGGATGTTGGCTTCTTCCTCTTCCACCAGCGTGAACAGGCCGTCGATGGCCTTCTGGGTGGCGTATTCGTTCAGGTTGGGGTTCACCTTTTTCACCAACGGAAGCTTGTTGTAGGTGTTGACCAGGTCGGCGTAGTAGCGGGTGGCGCTCACCTTGTCGAGCGAGGTCTTGACCAGCGGGGAAAAAGCGGCCGTCAGGTCGGGTGAGGTGGTGCGCTTGAGGTACTGGGTGGCGGCGTTTTTTTCGCCGCGCAGGATGCCGAGCGCGTCCGGCACGGTCAGGCTGGTGATGGCCTTGAGGAAGATGGGCTTGGCTTCGTCGGCGGCATCTTCGGCGGCGCGGTTGAGCGAAAGCACGAATTCATCCACCTTGCTGCCCAGCCCGACGGCCCGCAGCTTCCGTTCCACTTGCTGCACTTCGGGCGGAAACGGAATTTTAA
>JACMKY010000333.1 GCA_014379925.1 Cytophagales bacterium
CCCAAACCATGGGCAAAGCCATGATTGCGGTCGCGTTCAGGGGCACGTCCAAACCGATGCGGATTGCCGCCCAACTGAACCCGGTCGACATCAACCGCCTGGCCCGGCAGTAGTTCACGGGGTTCAAAATGCGGCTCACGGACTTGGTTTGCGCTTCGCCCCGAACGCCGGATGGTCGGGGTTGCCACCCGCCACCAGGTACGCCATCAGGTTTCTTAGTTTTTCCTCATTCAGGCTATTGATCAATCCGGGAGGCATGATCGATACCGGAGAAACGGTCGTACGCACCACCTTTTTCTTGGGCAGTTCGAGCAGCACTTGGGGCGCAAACGGGTTCTGGGAAACGTAATAGGTATCCTGGTCTTCATTCATTAGCCGGCCCAGTACGGAACTGCCGTCTTTCTGGTGAAACAAAGTAGCCGCGTACTGGTCGGAGATCACCTTGCTGGGTTCAATAATGGATTCCAGCACGTCCCGCGGGGAAAAGCGGGTTCCCAGTTGCGTCAGGTCGGGACCCACGGCACCCCCTTCGCCGCGCATGCCGTGGCAGGAAACGCAGGCGGAAGCGGCAAACATCAATTTGCCTTGCTCAAAATCGCCGACGATCGTTTCGTTCTGCACCACGGCAAGGGCATCGGCCATTTTCCAGTTTCTTCCCGGACCGCCGTCGCTCGTTATCCGGACCCAATCCACGGCGGAGTTGGCGGAGGGCACGTTGGCCGAAAGGGCCGCGTATTGTTCGGACTGGCCTTTGGGTACGTGCTTGAGGGCCGGTTCCCGGGCTTTGTCAAGGAAGCCCACGTAACTTCGGCCGCCTTTGAAGCCGTAGGCGCGGTGAAACCACCCGAAATACTTTTTCCGCCGCGCGGCGGTCCAGCCGGTTTTCGCCTCACTCAGCACCACGGCGTAGTAAATCTGCTGGGCCGGTGGCGTATTCGACAAGGCCGCGGCCAGGTCCATCCCGTACTGGGGATTCCGGAAAATCAGGTCTGCCGATTGGGTAACGGTTTGCCGCTCCGAAGCATCGTCTTGGGCAGTATCCAGCAGGGCGAGCGTTTTTTCGACCACCCCGGGCGCCTCCACCGCGACGAGCAGTTTACTCAGTGACCGGTTTGCCTCGTTGGTGGTTGCCGGATAGTGGGGACTCAGGTAGGCAATCAGGCGGTTTTTTTGCGCCGGATCCGGCTCTCCCATCCGGGACAGGGTTATTTCAAAGGCCCGCAACAGGTCCAGTTGCTCGGACGCGGGCAGCGCCCGGAAACGAACCGCCATCAACGCGTCGAGCAGCCGGTTTTTCAGACGCGGGTCGCCGTTCCGCGCCAGGGCGGCGATGGCTTGGGCTACCACCCGCGGGTCTTTTTCCGCCAACGCGCGTTCCTGCCACCCGCTTACCGGCTGGTGCTCGACGGCCACCCGGGCGGCGTAGCGGACAAAGCGGTCACCGTCTCTGAGGTGGGGCCAGGCCACCGCAACGGCCCGGGGATCCGGTCGGTGAAATTGTTCGAGTTGTTTTCGGAGTTTACCGGCCGGGGTTTCGGCGGCGGATGGACTGGCCGCCAACGCCACGTTCGGGCGGGCAGGGTTGCCGTAGTACACCCGGTACAGATCGGAGTCCAGCCGCCGCCCGCCGGTAAGGAAATACAAAGCCCCGTCGGGTCCGATGACCCCGTCCGTTACGGGCAAGGGCGTACCCGAAATAAATTCTTCCGCCCGCGCCCGGTAAGATGCCCCCGCCGGCTGCAAGTGAACGGCGTAAATGATGCCGAAACTCCAGTCAAAGGCGAACAAAGCGCGGCGGTATTTTTCCGGAAAACGGGCCGGGTACCCGGCAACCAGGCTGGTGGGCGATCCCTGGCCGATGTTCAGCACGGGGGGCAGGTTATCCAGGTAATCCGGTGACAGTTTTCCACTGCCGCGCCGCCAACCGAACTCGCTGCCGCTGGTGAGGTGGCAAATGCGCGTGGGTCGGTACCAGGGCATGCCCATGTCCCATTCCATGTCCGAGTCGTAGGTAAACAGATCGCCCGCCTCGTTAAAGGCCAGGTCGAAAGGGTTCCGCAGGCCCGTGCTGATCAGCTCCCAGCGGGTTCCCGACGGGTCTACCCGGGCCACCCAGCCGCCGGGGGCTTTTTGCGTCACATCCCCCGCCGAGGGATCGATGATGGAAGGAAACAGGTTGTCATTCTTCCCGAAGGCGGGAACCCGGTAGGCATTCATTTCCGGAACGGCGGTGTTGTTGCCGGCAATCACGTACAACGATTGCTTGTCCGGTGCCAGTACCACGCTGTGCGGTCCGTGTTCCTGATCCCCTTCGAACGACTTGAGCAAGGTAATCTTGTCGAACTGGTCGTCGTGGTCGGTGTCCTGAAGCCGGTAGAAGCCGCTGCCCTTGTCGAAAGCCGAATCCGCCGCGTGGTTGACCATCACGTACAAGCTGTTGAAGGCGTAGAGCAGGCCCTGCGCGTACCCCATTGCCAGCTTGGACGGGGTGCCCGGCGCTCGGGCCGCGCCAACGGCCAGCTTTTCGATTTTTACGCCCGCGCTGCCCACCGGGGGGAGTTCCAGGCGGTACAGCGCTCCGTACTGATCGGAGGCGATCAACCGGCCCCGGTCGTCGAAGGTCATCGCTACCCAGGAGCCATTTTTATTTTCGGAGGGGCTGTAGAGGTGTTCCGCCCGGAAGCCCGGCGGCAACTTTAATTTCTGAACCTTGGCATTCTCCGCTTTTTCGGCCGCCGGCCCCGAATCACGGGCCTCGTTCGAACAGGCGCCGGTAAAGACGGCAAGGAACAGCCACGGTAATAGTTGGTTGGGAAGTGAGTTCATACGCTGACGAATGGATAAATAAAAATTTTTCGGTTCCTCCTCCCCCGCGCGGGTAGTCCGCGGGCACTTGGGCGGATTGATTGGCAATAACTTCCGTTTTGATTCAACGCGTGGGCCTGGTGATCTTCCCGGTTGAAAGCAGCGACCTGACGCGCCGAACCGAAAGTTTTCCAGCCATCCGGTTGCCGCCTACCGCCCGGCGTTGATTTCCGACCGCAGTTTTTCGTAAAATTTTTCCGCTTTTTCCAACCGTTCCAGTATACCCCGATCGACCGTTGGCTTCGCCCGTTCCTCCGTTCTGATCAGTGCAATGGCCTCCCTTTGTTTTTGAATCAGGAGGGGTGCTTTCGCTCGGTCGTAGGTCGGTTTGCCATCCACCACCAGGTACACCGGGGTGGTGTGCGCCACGGCACCGTTGTCGCACTCCACGACGGCCGCCAGCCACTGACTTTTGCGGAGCGGGTGAACCAGCTTTATCGTCAGTGAATTGCGTTTTTTCGGGTTGGTCTGCTCGACCAGCAGCCCGTCATTGTTGTAAATCGCTACCCGGTGGATGGTACCAATGCCCGGATCGGAACTGGCCACCACTTTTATTTCGGTGTTTGATCCGGTGGTTTTGGTTATTTCCGTTCCGGGGAGGTGTCCATCCGCTTCCAGGAAAAGCGCCGGTCCGTTCGTCACGAACGAGTGACCCGCCTTGAGGCCGGCAAACCAGGCATCGGCCGAAAACGCCCGGCCCGTGTACACCACCGTGCGGGTGTCCCCGATGGTTGAACCCCAGGGAAAATCGCTGCCCGCCGCGGCGGCAATTTTGAAACCCAGGTTGAGGTAATCGTAATAATCCAGGGTATTGATTCTGGCATTTTGCAGGAGTTCCACAAAATCAATGTCCCCGGTGGTGACGTACCAGGGAAATCCCTTCGGCATCCCGTCGCCCCGCCACGCAAAGTGCGCGTAGCCGACCAGGGCGCCCGGTTGCCGGTGCAGCTTTTCAAAAACCCGGTCGTAGTAGTTGTACGCCGACGTATCCCGCACCAGTTGGCGGATGTTCAAACCGATGATGTGGCCAAAATCACTGCGGGGGTCTTCCTGTCCGGATACCAGGCAAACCGTTCCTTCACAAGTCCTGAATTCTTCCCCGAAACCGGCCTGTTCGAAATCGGTTCCCCGGTGGTGGCCCATTGCCAGTACGTTGACCAGGTGCACATCTTCGGCTTTGGCGTATTCGAGCAGGTACGCCCGGAAGGCGGGTTTGTTGGTCGGGTGGTGCACGTGCACATCCCCGGAATACCAACCCCGGCGGGGCAGGTCGATCCAGCGTTTTAGCCGAAAGGTCTTCGTCAACTCCCGCTCTCCCCGCGACACGACGAACGCTGCGGTCAGGGGCACGTACTCATTGCCGTGTTCCAGACTGATCCGCCATTTGCCGGGGGGCAAGTCAATCCTGAAATCACCGGAAGTCTGGTACATCACCGGCTCCTTCCAGTACGGAAGGGAG
>JACMKY010000334.1 GCA_014379925.1 Cytophagales bacterium
GGCGTTGGCGGAAATGGGGGGCAATAAATTTGAAAAAAGCACGCGGCACGCGGGGCAAATTCCTCCCGTCGGCTTTTCCGGCTGCCAATCAATGGGTAGCTTTCCGCTTCCGAAGGAGTAGGACTGGCTCGATAACCGGACGCGGACCAACGAACGCCGATGGTCGTTGCTACCGGCCGCGATCCGCCCATCACTTCGGCGTCGGTACCGGGCAACTATCCAGGGTCGGTTTCGGTTACGTTCACAGCCAGACAACGCGCGGTCGTGCGCAACGTCTTTTCATTCGCGCATTCGTCCGTCGACGGGTGGGCAATAGCTCAATTACCACATGGGTAGCAACGAACTCGTCTTTTTTACCTCCTTCCTCGGCTTCATCCTGGGAATGTTGATGTTGGATCTGGGGGTGTTTAATAAAAAGGAGCACGTGGTTTCTTTTAAGGAGGCGGCGGCCTGGAGTGCGGTTTGGGTGGGGCTGGCCCTGGGCTTTTACTTCCTCCTGAAGACGCACGGCGACCTGATCCACGGCGTAACCGACTTCGCCGACATTCAGGCCATTCAGCAGCAGTACGCGCCCCACGTCCGGTTATACCCCGGCGATTTTGAGCGCAGCCTGCAGAGCTACCGCAACAACATGTCGCTGGAATTCATTACCGGCTGGCTGCTGGAATACGCCCTTTCGGTGGACAATATTTTTGTCATCATCCTCATCTTCACTTCGTTCGGCGTCCGGGAAAAGTATTATAAGAAAGTTTTGTTCTGGGGAATTCTGGGAGCCCTTCTCATGCGCTTCGTGTTCATCTTCGCCGGTTCGGCCCTCATTCAGCGGGCCGAATGGATCCTGTACGTTTTCGGCGGGTTCCTCGTCATTACGGGTGTACGGATGTTTATCAACCGGAACGATGAGGAAAAGATTGAACCGCACCAGCATCCGGTGGTCCGCTTTGCGTCGCGCTACTTCGCCGTGTTTCCGCGCTACGTGCACGACCGGTTCTTCGTGCGCAAGGAAGGAAGACTAATGCTCACGCCCCTGTTCGTGGTGGTGCTCATCATTGAGTTCACCGACCTGGTCTTTGCCGTGGATTCCGTACCGGCGGTGTTTTCGGTCACCCACGATCCGTACGTGGTATTCTTCTCCAACATCTTCGCCATCATGGGGTTGCGGTCGATGTTTTTCTTCCTCACCAACGTCATGCACATCTTCCACTACCTGAAAACGGGACTGGCTTTTTTGCTGGTCTTCATCGGGGTCAAGATGCTGGGCGAGCACTACCTGGAGGCGTGGGGGTTCCAGACCGTTCATTCCCTGTACGTGATTCTGGCCATCCTGGCCACCAGCGTGCTGGCTTCACTGGCCTTTCCGCAGAAGAAGGATGCCGACGGCAAACGGAAAACACCCCAGCCCAAGCCGCACCGCGACGAAGAAGTGATGCAGCCCTGATTGGGCGGGAAGCGATCCGCTATCCGGCCTCTTTCTTGGTTCAAATAAAAGAACAAAGTGAAAAGCCGGAATCCATTCCGGTTTCTTTGGGCAATTCTGCTCACTGCCAGTCCAAAAAGATTCCTTCTTTCGGAAGGAGGATTTCTGGCAGTGCAACCTCGTTCGTTGTCCGTCAGCAGCGCCAGGCCCCAAGACCGCCGCTGCTGGTAAAGTTGCGCAAAAGTCGTTGTCACGTTCAGGTACCTGCCTACCCTTTTTAAGGCTCTTTTCCAGCAGTACAGAAACTGGCTAGCCGCGCATATGATCCATTACCTGACGGATTGCCTCCACTACTTTCTCGGTCTGTTCGCGGCTGGGCGTGGTATCCCAGTTGCCCACGATGCCGTTGCCGCCCAGGTAGATTCCGTCTTTGCGGGCAATGATCGAGCCGCCCTGCGTGCTGAGCTTGTAGTTGACTTCACCCTGGGGAATGAGGCAGGACAGCTGTCCCGATACGGGGGTGATTTCCTGGTCGTTGAACAAAGCCTTGGCGCCCAGCCCGGTGCAATTGATGACGCATTTTTCGCTCAGGGCGTCGATGTCTTCTAAACGGGTAAATTCGCGGACCACGATCTTGCCGCCGAACATAATGAAATCGCTCAGCTGCCGGTGCAGGTAGGACGGTATGTTGAACATCATGGAAGACAGCCGGGAGACGTACCGTTCGCGGAACGGATGCTCGTTGCGCTTTAGCCATTCCCGTTTCGGCAGCAGACCTTCGATGACCAGACGGTCTTCGAGTAGATTGGCCGGGGCCATTTCATTCCGGACCGAATATTCGTCTACCCACGATACAATGTCGTTCATACCCAGCAGATTCTGGTAGGTCTGGTAGGAAAAGCGGCAGGCTCTTTCCCAGGTTTCCCGAAAGGCCGGCGTGATTTTCTCCGGATCGCAGACCCGGGAGGCCGGCGACCAGGTGCCCGTTGCCCGGCTGGAAGTAACGTGGGGCGGCAGGTCCTTGGCGTAAATGGTCACTTCGTAGCCTCTCTCCTGCAGCAGGCGAGCCGTAGCAATGCCTACTACGCCGCAACCCAGGACCGCAAACTGTTTTTCGCCGGTAGCCATTGCCTTCTCGCGGGCAATGCTGCCGGTTCCCCACGACAGCGACCAACCGCTGCCGCCGTGCCCGTAGTTATGGACAATGGTTTTGTTGCCCAGCATTTCGCAATCCGACCGGGGGCCGGAAGGCCGGAAAGGCCGTAGTCCTACCGTTTCCTTCACAATCCGATCCAGGGAAACCTTCACCTTCGGAATTTTCGGGGTACGGGAGGTATACAAGTTTTTGTTGGCGGAAACGCAGGAAGCGGCCCCCACGACCAGACCGGCCAACCCGGCACTGGCTAAAAATTCGCGTCTGTCCATCGGGTACAAGGTAGGAGATGAGTTCTAAGAGCGCTTCGGAGGGTTAAGCGCGCAACCCGAAACAACCGACACTGCTTGCTTACCGACTGCTGGTCAGTTACGCGTTCGGACGGCTACGCGCCGCGTGGTTCCCAACGGGCTACGCGCCGCGGGCCGATGTCGTTGAGTCATGGGTTACGATTTGCGTCGTTGCCCTGCAACGGCGCTGCTTGCGACTTACGACCGCTTCCCTTCGGGGGAGTGACCGGATCAGTTTGGATATACCGCAACCAGTTCGATTTCAATGAGTTTGTCGGCACTGACCAGACTGGCCACGCCCAGCGTCGAGCGGGAGGGTTTGGTCGGGTTTTCGGCGGTTCCGAAAAACTGGGCGTACGCGTCGAACCAACCCTTGAAATCAATCTGGTTGTTGTTGAATTTGTCGGGAGCCACGTACACCCGCAGGTACGTCACTTCTTTCAGGGTCAGTCCCTGCGCGGCCAGGTTTTCCCGCAAGCGCTTGAGAATACCAATGGACTGACTTTTGGTATCGCCGTGTTTTTCGCGCGATCCGTCGGCGGCGGTGGTATCGAGCACCGGGCTCGTAATCCCACTCGACCAGAAATACCGGGCGTGCGCCGGCACCACCACGGCCGAGGAGATGGCCGACGAGGGATTGCCGAAGTACCGGACCTTTTCGGTGAGCGAGGCGGCCGGGGGCCGGCTGCACGAAAGCAACGCACCCACCAACCCGCCGATCGGGAGGATTTTGGTCAGCATGTTCACGGGTGTCAAGGCAAGCGGGCAGCCTTTCCGATGGCCAAAACGACCAGGGAAAAGCTGCTCCGGACCGTTGCTTACAAAAGTAGCGTTCAGCTAGGCGAGTTGTTTGAAGGCTTCCGCAAACGCCTTCATCTGGTCCATCGTGCCCATGCTCACCCGGCACCACTGCTTGTCGTCGAAAACCCAGCTCCGGATGCTCACCCCCCGCTTCATCATTTCATCCACGAACCGTTTGCCGTCCATTTTCAGGGGGAACAGCACAAAGTTGGTTTGGGAAGGCAGGTAGGTGTACCCGTTTTCTTTCAGGAGTTTGTAGAGAAATTCCTTGGATTCGTTGTTTTTGGCCACGGAATACTTGATGAACTCCTGGTCGCCGTAGCTGGCAATTGCTCCCCGGACGGAGGTACTGCTGATGCTGCTGCCGGACGTGCCGAACTTGGCGATTTCCTTGATGACATCCGGCTGGGCGATCAGGTAGCCGATCCGCAACCCGGCGAAGCTGTGTACTTTGGAAAACGTCCGGGCGATCATCACATTCTGGCCTTTGCGAATGCATTCCACCATGGATACTTTTTTGGGATTGGCGGTGTAATCGATGTAGGCTTCGTCCACGAAGATGGGCTTGGTCTTGGAAACGGATTCGCAGAAGGCCGCTAACTGCTGCGGATCGGTGACGATCCCCGTGGGGTTGTTGGGATTGCAGATGTACACCAGGCTGGTTTTGTCGGTTACCTTGCCGGAAAGGGCACTGAAGTCGTAATCGTACGCTTTGTTAAGGGGGACTTTCTCCCAGCCAATGCCGATGTTGGTAGAAGCCCGGACCAGTTGCATGTAGCTGGGGTCGGCCGACAGCACGTGGCTGCCCGCCCCATTTTTGAACGCGTAACAAATCGCGGTGGCTACCAGCAGTTCGCCGGAACCAGCCCCCAGCATAATGTGGTCCTCCGATACGCCTTCTTCCTGCGCAATCATTTTCCTGAATTTCATCAGGTGCTCGCGCGGATAGAGGTAGCTGTCGGGCAGGGCTTCCGTAATGGCTTTCTTGGCCTTTTCCGAGGGGCCAAACGGGTTCTCGTTCGAAGAAAGCCGGGCCTTGATCACCGGCAGATCGGCCAGCGGATGAACAAAGGTTTCGGCCGGCCGGGCTTGCAACTCGGCCCATTTGGTGGTGCCCATGGTGAGACCGGCGGCAATCATCGTGCTCGACTTGAGCCAGTTTCTGCGGGATACGGATTGGGAAGACATGCGGGTTGGGGTTAGGAATGAGAAAATGAAAGGATGCTTGACTGTAGTTTAAATAATTGGTTACTAGACTGTTGTTGGTAGGCTGGTTCTGGCCTACTTGACCTGCACCCTGGTCTGTTTGACAAAACCCTGTCCTTTGTGTTGTCCGGACCATTCCAGGTTAACGGCATTGCCCTTCTTGGGAGCAGCCAGTCCTAATTCGGCCCAGGTTTTGGTAACGCTGATTTTTCCCTGGGCATCGGTGGCTAGTTCGGCCACTTTGGCCCCGCCCGCGTAAAGCGCCATGGGAAGGTTGGCCACCGGGAGGGAATCAATGCCCACCTGGTAATTCAGGAGGCCGCTTTTATCCAGCTCCAGCACCACGGCGGAGGCTACTACGTTCTCCGCCGCATCGAACGAGCCACTGGAAGCGGTGATCAGGACCGGGGATACGACCCGGTCCAGCACCATGTCTTCTTCTTTCTGACAACTCAGTAAGAGAGACAGGCCCATGGCCGCACTGGCGGGTAAGAAGACCCGGATTGTTTTTCGGGTTATGCGATGGATAAAGACGGTGTTCATACGCGACGGTTTTGGTTGGTGAGAAGTAAGTTGGATGGGTGCCGGCCGGTTTTCATTCTGCCCACCAGAGTTTGACTTTCCGGTTGTCGGGGCCTCCGTTCAGTGCCATCCCCGCGTCTAGCTTGGCCTTGTTGAGGGAATATTCCGTCGTCGGGTAGGGTAGGCGGGTCGGCAATACGCCGTCGTTCTCAAAAAAGGCCCGGGAATCGGGCGTGGGCAGGACTGGCAACCCGGTACGGCGGTATTCGGTCCAGGCTTCGACTCCCTGCCCGAAAAGGGCCAGCCACTTCTGATCCATGATTTTTTCCTTCGAAACGGCGCCCAGGTCCGCCACGTAGGTGGCGGGCACCATCAAACTGTATTGCTCGAAGGAGCCCTTGATGCCTTTTTCGAAGTACGCAGTGGCGCTGCCCGTCGCGTCGCCGTCAAAGGCAGCTTCGGCCAGCGTGAACTGAAGTTCCGCGTACGTCATAATGACACTGGGCGTACCAGGCTGCAGAAAGGCCGTGCCGATCACCGAACTGATCCCCAGGTACGTGGTGGCGATGGCATCGGGCAGGCCATTGGGGTGTCCCAGGTATTTTCCTTCCTTGTTGGGCTGGGCGTATACCCTGATGCGGGGATCGTTGAGCGCGTTGAGCTTGTCGGCCAGGGTCTTGCTGATGTTCCAGTCCGTCCGCCCGTCCTGCACCATGACCTGATGCCATTCGTTGTTGCTCGGCAATACGGTGGTGTTCCGCAGGGTGGCGTTGTCCTCGTTGCCCGCGAAAATGGGAAACGCGACGGGATCACCCAGGATTTCGGCCAGAATGGCCCGCGACTCCGCCGGTTTTTTGGCGGCCTGCCGGTTGGCCAGGCGAATCCGGAGGGAATTAGCGAATCGCTTCCACCTCAGGATGTTGCCGCCGTAGAGAATGTCGCCACCAATGGCCGGACCGCCCACCAGCAGCTTTTCGTTGGCCAGTTTCAGGTCGTTCAGCAAACCGGCGTACACGACTTCCTGCGCGTCGTAGGCGGGCGTGTAATTGGGCGCTTCGGCGGTTCCTTTCAAGGCTTCGCCGTACGGAATGGCCCCGTACAGATCGGTCAGCAGGGAGAACACCCACGAACGCATTACCAGCGCCACCCCTTCGTAGTTGCGGTTGGGCGTTTTTCCCCCCTCGCCCGAGAGCGTGATGATCCGTTGGAAGTTCAGCTGCGAATCGTTGAAAAGCGAATTCCAGGTATTGTTGTAGAAAGCCGGCGAGATGGCGTAATTGTCGCCTTCGTTGGAATAGATATTCCGGGTAAAGTACTGCATCCACAGCATGGCCCCGTCGATGTTGAGTCGCTCGAAGCGGGTGCGGTGGCCCCAGTAGCGGTCTACCGACCGTTCAATCCCCGTGGGCAGCAGGTATTGCGCACCAATGGCCACGGGGTTGTTGGGATCGGTGTTCATCTGGTTAAAATCTTTGGTGCAGCTGATCATCACCAACCCCAGGGCCAGAAACAGAATAGACAAATAATTAAGTGCTTTCATAAACCGGAAGTTTAGCGGGTGGGGGCTGGCTTAAAAGGAGAGGCTGACGTTAAATCCGATGCTGCGTGTGCCGGGCAATTCGCCGTAGGTGAACCCCTGCCGGTTGCCTCCGTTGGCATCTACCTCCGGATCGATGTGGGGCGTATTTTTGAAGAGAATGGCCAGGTTGCGGCCCACGGCGGAAATCCGCATGGACTGGATGAACGCCTGCCTGAACCAGGCTTTGGGGAAGGTATAACCCAGCGTAACTTCCCGAAGCTTTACGTAGGTGGCGTCAAAAATGGCCGATTCGTGGTAGCTGCGCGGGTTGTTGTAGCCGTAAAACTGATTGGCCGCCGCGATCACGTCGTTGGGCACGTACTGGGGGGCTTCGGCCGTGCCCACGTTTTTCACGCCTTTTCCAATGACGCCTTCCTCGCGTCCGACCGCGGTTTCGGCGTACTGACCCGTCCACCGGGCATTGGCCGATCCTTCGTCGTACAAATCGCCGCCCTTGCGCACGTCGATCAACGCCGAGAGGCTAATCCCTTTGTAATTAAGGGAGTTCATCACGCCCCCAATCCAGTCGGGCTGAAGGTTGCCTAAAATACGCGGGGCAGTGGATACAATCGGCAGGCCGTTGCGGTAAACGAGCTGTCCATCGGGGGCGCGTTCGAAGCCAATGCCGTAGAGGGTACCGTAGGGCTGTCCCACCCGGGCTTCGGAAGTGAGGCCACGGCGTTCGTTCAGAATGTACGTGGTGAGTCCCTCCGCCAATTCTTCTACCTTGTTGCGGTTGCGGGCAAAGTTGAGGGCCACTTCCCAGGCGAATCCGTTCGGCAGTTTCACGGGCGTGCCGCTCAGCACCACTTCGAGGCCCTTGTTGGAAATCTTACCGGCGTTCAGGATGCGTTTGTCGTAGCCGGCGGCTTTGGAAATCTCGACCCCCAGGATTTGATTGTTGGTATTCTGGGTGTAATAGGTCACGTCCAGTCCGACGCGGCCATTCAGAAAGCGAACGTCCAGGCCGTACTCCTGGCTGGTGGTGATTTCGGGCTTCAGGGTGGCGTTGGCGATGGTCGTGTTTTCGTAGAATTCGGGAACCGAACCATTCCACGAACCCCCGGAGCGGAAAACCTGCTGCAACTGGTACGGATCGCCATCACTCCCCACCTGGGCGATGCTGGCCCGGATCTTGCCGAAGGAGAGGACACTGTTCTGTACGTTAAGCAGTTCGGTAACCACCGCACTCAGGGAAGCCGAAGGGTAGAAATAGGAACGGGCACTGGCCGGTAGGGTGCTCGACCAGTCGTTGCGGGCGGTTACGTCCAGGAACAGGGCGTTGCGGAATCCCAGCTGAGCCGAACCGAAAAGGCTCTGCACCTCGGTTTTCTCAATGCGGCTCTCGACCGTGTTCTGGCTCGGATTGGAGTTGCCGGCGTTGTATACCCCGTCTACCACCAGCTCGCCCACGCTCAGAAAATTGCGTTTGTAGTAGTTGGTGCGAATGGCACCGCCCAACTGGCCGTTTAGCGAAAAATCACCGCTCATCTCCTTGTTAAAGGACAAAATGGCGTCGTGGTTGGTTTCCTGGCGGCGAAGCACTTCCTCCGAATACCGACCGGGGGTCCGGTTGCCATTCCGTACCCGCTCAAAATTGAATACGTTGATGCGCGTATCCGTCCACACGTCGGTTCCGCTGCGAACCATCAGGTTCAGGAAGGGCAGGATCTTGTAGGTGAGGGCGATGTTGCCCACCAGCCGGTCTTTTTCATTCGAATAAGGCAGCCTTTCCTGGAGGAAGAACGGATTGGTGAAGAAGGTGTGCTGCCAATTGGGCGGATCGGTGTCGTCGGGCCTTCCGTTCGTGCCTTTGCGGTTGAGGTGCACGCCGGTGTAACTTTGCCAGTCCTGCAACTGGTCCCAGGACACGTGGCGGTGCGACCAGATGAATTCCTGACCGGACGTGTAGCTCCGGTTGTCCGAACCGGACTTGACGTATTCGGCCGAAAGCGCGACGTTCAGCTTGGGAGTGAAATTGTAGCCGGTGTTGAGCTTGAAGTTGTTCCGGTGAAAATCGTTGGAGGCCATGATCCCCGTCTGGTCGAGCCGGCCCAACGAGAGGCGGAAGCTGCCCTTCTCGTTGCTGCCCGATACGGCGACGTTGTTGGTGATGGTATGACCCGTTTGCCAGAATTCATCCCAGTTGTTGGGCTGGGGCGTGAGGGGTGCCAGCGCGGTGCCCGTCCACCATTGCCGGACCAGCCGGCCATCCAGCGGCGCTCCCCAGCTTTCGTCCGTTCCGTCGGTGCCCGTGGTGGTGGCACTGGCCGGGGCCGGAAAGAAGGGCGAGACCGGATAGGCCGCCTGGTAGTCGGCTACCGCATCGGCCCCGATGGGACCGCTCCAGCCGTCGGAATACCAGGTACGGTAGCCATTCCCGCCCCCGTACTGGTTCTGGAAACCCGGTTTTACCAACGGTCGTTCGAAGGTTACGTTGGAATTGATTTCTACCCCGATTCCGTTGACTTCGCTGCCGTTTTTGGTGGTGATGAGGATCACGCCGTTGGTGGCCCTCGAACCGTACAAAGCCGCGGCGTTGGGGCCTTTCAGCACGGATAAGCTTTTGATGTTGTCCGGGCTTACTTCCGAGAGGCCCGATCCGAATTGCTTGTCAAAACTTTGCTGAATGGGCACCCCGTCCACCACAATCAGCGGCTGGTTGTTGCCGCCCACCGAAGCCGCGCCCCGGATCTGGATGGTGGAATTGCTCCCGGGACCGGCGTTGGTATTGACGCGCACGCCGGCAATGCGCCCGTTGAGGCTGTTGGCCACGTTGGACGAGCGGGCTTCGACCAGGGCACTCCCTTTCACTTCCTGCACGGTATAGCCCAGGGCCTTCTTTTCCCGCGCGAGCCCGAAAGCGGTCACCACCAGTTCGGAAAGCTGCTTGACGTCGGCAATCATCTTCGCATTGATTACCGACTGAGCCTCAATGGGCATTTCCTCGCTCAACAGACCGATGAATGAAAACACCAGCGTCCCTCCCGCAACCGGTACGTTCAGGCTGTATTTTCCGTCCGCGTCGGTTGCCGTACCAGTGCTGGTACCTTTCAGGAGGACACTCACCCCCGGCAACGCCAATCCATCCTTCTGGTCAGTCACTCTTCCGGTAATCGTTTTGTTCTGGGCAAACCCGCTCTCGCCAAGTCCCAGCATCAACAGCAACCCAATCAGGAAGCGCAGGCGGCTGGGGTTGCTGCTTTTTTGGTGGATACACCCGGGCAATTTTTCGGGAAACCGGTTCTCTGGCAGGAAGTAGTTTTCTTTCATTTTTTAGTCGGGGTGTTAAGGTTAGACATCAAATCGGCAGGCACGGGTAAGGGCAGGAAAATACCTTCCTGATCCACCCCGGAGAAGGGATGGATGACGCAAAACGGCGATGTGGCGAAAACAAACCAACTGGGAGACCGACCGCAAAGCATGCGGCTAGTCTAACCGGGTAAACAACTCAGCGAGCGTTGATGAAGGAATGGGGGAAGCGTAAAGAAAACAGGCATTTATGCGTGACCACAACGCAAATATATGTTCATTTTCAAAAAAGTCAAGAACTAATTTTTATTTTTTTAAGAATTTCAAAATTATATTTCCCCGTACAAAATTATTCAGAATTTTATAGAGGTGTGCCTCATTGAAGACGTCATGAAAGAATTAACCTGCTAGTAATAAGTGCTTTAATCAACTATCAGGTTGAAATAAACCGACTATTGCCAAAGGTGGTCAGCCGATTCGACAAATACGCGGCCAAAAAAACGCCCAATCGCTCCTCCGTTAGCGGATGAAAGGCAAGGGCAAAATCGCCCCGCATTTCCATTTGAAAGGCTGGCCGATTGCCTCCTGTTTCAACCACACTTCAAAGAACAGAAACGAACCCAACCAGAAGCAGATTAACGCATTAGCACCTTTGAATAACTTTCACTGAGTTTAAATTCTTGCGGAGATGCGGTTGATGGGCAGCCACTTCCCTGGGAAAGGCAATTGTCCATTCGTGCCCACTTTGCGTACCTTGACCAAACCAAAGGCTTGAACTTGAAGCGCTTAACCGGCTTCCGGCCGAAGAACAGCACGCCCACGCCTTCGAACCCGGTGGTTTCCTGGCCTCCCACGCGGAGGACGCGATCAGGACGGCCAGCCTCGGTTACGCGGGTGATTTCTTCGGGGAGGCCTGCCACAACACCGCCGGGAACCGGACGGTTGCTCGAACGCCAGTTGAGACGGGCGTAAAGGGGAACAAGGACCTGCCCTTGGTACTCGGAAATCCGGCCTGAATCCTTTGCTCTTCTTTCAACATCCCTGTGTGAAGAAGATGTTACTAAACCGAATAAAATTTAACGGAAATACCCAATGAGAGGGGTTGCGGGACCGGCTTTGCGGACATACCTTTGAGCAGTCGCCTTGGAACGCGGAGCGCAAGCGCACTGGCACGGGTCGTCTGTTTCATCCGTCATCCTGCCGGCGCTACCCGGCGCAATGGGTATTTTTCATTTCTCACCCTGTTCCGCAGTACCGTCGTACCACTGGCGGGGAATGGTTTTAGCTGCCTGGGCCAGTTGCTGTTTTTGGGCAGTTCATCTTCCTGGCAATGCCCCGGGGCGGGTTCCACTTTCCCATTACCCGACTGAGCAACCTAACCGAAAAACAATGCCTGCTTTTTCAATCCTTTCAGTAACCTTGCCCGCTCTCACCCGGCAACCCCTAGGGATGTCCAGCCGCGAAAGGACCGGTGAGCACTGATGCCAAGCCCAGGCTCTGCCCGTGGAATCACCCTGGTTGCCGAATGGGGACCGACTGCTTCGGTGGTCGTACATCAACCGCGCCACTGACCGCTTCGTCCACTTCATCTCTTCATTCAACAATTCACGCGCCCATGAATCCGTACCCACTAGGCCGAGGCTACTGGCTTCCGTCCGTTCACCAAAAATCGGCTTTCGCGCGGGTTACCCGGCGAAAGGCATTGTTGACCAACTTGCTACTGCTATTGCTGGCGGCTAGCTCTCTTGCCTTCGCGCAGGCGCCGACCAAAGCGTGGGACCGGACCCTGGGCGGCAGTAGTCGTGATTTGCTTCAATCCATGGTGGCTACCCCGGACGGGGGTTACCTGTTGGCCGGGCGTTCCGAATCGGGCCTGGGTGGCGATAAAACCCAAGCCAGTAAGGGAGGATCCGATTACTGGGTTGTCAAGCTCGACGGCCACGGCAACCCGCAGTGGGACCGCACCCTGGGCGGCATTGGTTACGATAACCTTGCTTCCGTGGTTGTCACGGCAGACGGGGGCTACCTGCTGGCCGGGTCTGCCGACTTGGGCATCAGCGGCGATAAAACCCAAGCCGGCCGGGGAGGAAATGATTATTGGATTGTCAAACTCGATGGCCAGGGCAACAAAGTGTGGGACCGGACCCTGGGTGGGGATAATTACGATGATCTTGCCTCCGTGGTTGCCACCCCCGACGGGGGCTACCTGCTGGCCGGGGCGTCTCTCTCGGGCCGGGGTGGCGACAAAACCCAAGCCAGCAAGGGGGTATCCGATTACTGGCTTGTCAAGCTCGATGGTCACGGCAACCAGGAATGGGACCGGACCCTGGGCGGAAACAGGGACGATCGCCTTTCCGCCGTGGTTGTCGCGGCGGACGGGGGCTACCTGGTAGCCGGATCTTCCGTCTCGGGCCGGGGTGGCGACAAGACCCAAGCCAACAAGGGAGAATGGGATTACTGGATTGTCAAGCTGGATGGCCAGGGCAACCAACAGTGGGACCGCACCCTGGGCGGAACCAGTTATGACTTCTTCGGATCCGTGGTGGTTACCAACGACGGCGGCTACCTGCTGGGTGGGTCTTCCTACTCGGGCATCAGCGACGACAAGACCCAATCCAGTAAGCGATTCGATGATTACTGGATTGTCAAGCTCGACGGCAATGGCAATACGCAGTGGGACCAGACCCTGGGTGGGGACCAGAGCCTGAGCGGGAATGGTTCCGATAATCTTCGCTCCGTGGTTGCCACGGCGGACGGGGGCTACCTGCTGGCTGGGTCTTCCGACTCCGACATCGGTGGCGACAAGACCCAGGCCCACCGGGGAGGCAGCGATTACTGGATTGTCAAGGTGGACAGCAGTGGCAACCGAGCGTGGGACCAGACCCTGGGCAGCGATAGCTACGAGACCCTTGCCGCCGCCGTTGTTACCCCGGACGGGGGCTACCTGCTGGCCGGGTATTCCTACGTGGGCGTCAGCGGCGACAAAACCCAGGCCGGGAAGGGAGACCTCGATTACTGGGTGGTCAAAACCTCCCCGGACGGTTCGGTCAAGCCGGGCACCAGAGACGTGGGCGTGGCTGCCTTGCTCACTCCGGCCTCGGCTTGCCAGCTCACGGCGGACGAAACGCTCACCCTGCGGCTGCAAAATTTCACGGCCAATCGCCAAACTGGTTTTAACGTAACCGTCATCGTGGACGGGAAGACGATGGTCGAATACATCGGATCAGTGGCGCTGGCTCCTTTCGATACGTTGATTTACGCGTTGAAAACCCCGGTTGACCTCTCCGGGGAAGGCGACCACGCCATTATTGCCTACACTTCCCTCCCGGGCGATCAGGTAAGCAGTAACGATACCCTCCGCCAAACCATTACCCACTATCCCCGACCCCACGTTGCGCTTTCCGGTGACGCAACGATTTGCCCCGGCACCGCGGCCCAACTCACGGCCAGCGGGGGAGTGAGCTACCAGTGGAGCACGGGCGAGCACACGGCCACCATCCACGTGCGTCCTTCGGAGACCACCGTTTACTGCGTGACCGTCACCAATGCCAACGGATGCAGTATTCTCGACAGCCTCACCGTCAAAGTGCAACCGGCCAGCGTTGGGGTAGCGCAAGCACCGACCAAAGCGTGGGACCGCACCCTGGGCGGGAGTAGCCGTGACTACCTGGAATCGGTGGTGGCCACCCCGGACGGAGGCTACCTGCTGGCCGGCTATTCCGCCTCGGGCATCAGCGGCGACAAGACCCAAGCCAGTCGGGGATCGTTCGATTACTGGATTGCCAAGCTCGACGGCGGGGGTCATCCGCAGTGGAACCAGACCCTGGGCGGCCGGGGGGATGACCAACTCAGCGCCGCGGTGGCCACCCCGGACGGGGGCTACCTGCTGGCCGGCACTTCTGCCTCGGGCGTCAGTGGCGACAAGAGCGGAGCCAGCAAGGGAGTCACGGATGGGTGGATTGTCAAGGTGGACGACCAGGGCAACAAAGCGTGGGACCGCACCCTGGGCGGCAACGGGGGGGATAACTTTCAATCGGTGATTGCCACTCCCGACGGGGGCTACCTGCTGGCCGGCTATTCGGCCTCGGGCATCAGCGGCGACAAGAGTGAAGCCAACCGGGGATTCACGGATGGCTGGATTATCAAGGTCGACGGCAAGGGCAACCGGCAGTGGGACAAAACCTTGGGTGGCAATCGCAGTGATTACCTTTCCGCCGCGGTGGCCACTTCGGACGGGGGCTACCTGCTGGCCGGCACTTCCGACTCGGGCGTCAGTGGCGACAAGAGCGAGGCCAGCCGGGGAGGAAACGACTATTGGCTGGTCAAGGTCGACGGGCACGGCAACAAAGCGTGGGACCGCACCCTGGGCGGCAACCGGGGGGACTACCTCTACGCCCTGGTTGCCACCGCCGACGGGGGCTACTTGCTGGCCGGCACTTCCAACTCCGACCTGGGTGGTGAGAAGAGCCAAGCCAGCCGGGGAAAATACGACTACTGGATTATCAAGGTCGACGGCGATGGCAACCTTCAGCGGGACCAGACCCTGGGCAGTGACGGGGATGAGCAGTTTCGCTCCGTGGTTGCCACCGCCGACGGGGGCTACCTGCTGGCCGGCTCTTCCGACTCGGGCATCGGTGGGGAGAAGAGCGGAGCCAACCAAGGACAATTCGATCCGTGGCTGGTCAAGCTCGATGGCTGCGGCAACCCGCAGTGGGATAAGACCCTGGGCGGGAACGGGTTTGATTACCTGGAATCGGTGGTGGCCACCGCGGACGGAGGCTACCTGCTGGCCGGGGCGGCCACTTCGGGCATCAGCGGCGACAAGAGCGAGGCCAACCGGGGAGAACTCGATTATTGGGTGATCAAAACCACCCCGGAGGGTTCGGGCGCCAAAGACGTGGGCGTAACTGCCTTGCTCACCCCGGCCTCGGCTTGCCAGCTCACGGCGGACGAAACGCTCACCCTGCGTCTGCAAAACTTCACGGCCAATCCCCAAACTGGTTTTGCGGTAACCGCCATCGTGGATGGAAAGACCATTGTCGAAAACGTCGGACCCGTGGTGCTGGCTCCTTTCGATACGCTGGTCTACACCTTTCAAACCCCGGTTGACCTCTCCCGGGAAGGCGACCATTCCGTCACCGCCTACACTTCCCTCCCGGGCGATCAATTAAGCGACAACGATACCCTCCACCAGACCATCACTCACTACCCCCCACCCAGCATCTCCCTTTCCGGAAACGTGACCATTTGCCCCGGCACCGCGGCCCAGCTGACGGCCAGCGGGGGAGTGAGCTACCAGTGGAGCACGGGCGAGCGCACGGCAAGCATCCACGTGCGTCCTTCGGAGACCACCGTTTACTGCGTGACCGTCACCAATGCCAACGGATGCAGTATTCTTGACAGCCTCACCGTCCAGGTGCGATTGGCCCGCGTTGGGGTAGCGCCGGCACCGACCAAGGCGTGGGACAAAACCCTGGGTGGCAGTGAGTATGATTACTTCACCTCCGCGGTGGCCACCCCGGACGGCGGCTACCTGCTGGGCGGGTTTTCCCGCTCAGCGGTGAGTGGCGAGAAGACCCAAGCCAGCAAGGGAGATTTCGATTACTGGATTGTTAAGCTCGACGGCCAGGGCAACCGGCAGTGGGACCGCACCCTGGGCGGAAACGGGGGTGATTTCCTTTCCTCCGCGGTTACTACCCCGGACGGAGGCTACCTGCTGGCCGGCAATTCTGACTCGGGCATCAGTGGCGACAAAACCCAAGCCAGCCGGGGAGGAAGGGACTACTGGATTGTCAAGGTAGACGACCACGGCAACAAGGAGTGGGACCGCACCCTGGGCGGGAATGGTTACGATGACCTTTCCTCCGTGGTTACCACTCCGGATGGGGGCTACCTGCTGGCCGGGGCTTCCTTCTCGGTGATGGGAGGCGAGAAGACCCAAGCCAACAAGGGAAACTCCGATTACTGGGTTGTCAAGCTGGACGGCCACGGCAACCCGCAGTGGGACAAAACCCTGGGTGGTGACAGCAACGAGGACTTTTCTTCCGCAATCACCACCCCGGACGGGGGCTACCTGCTGACCGGATTTTCTTTCTCGGGCGTAGGTGGCGACAAGACCCAAGCCAGCCAGGGGAGTGTTGATTCCTGGATTGTTAAGCTAGATTGCAATGGCAACCAGGAGTGGGACCGGACCCTGGGCGGCAATAGTACCGATTACCTTTCCTCCGCGGTGTCTACCCCGGACGGGGGCTACCTGGCGGCCGGGAATTCCAACTCGGGCATCAGCGGCGACAAGACCCAAGCCAGCCGGGGAGGGGCCGATTACTGGGTTGTCAAGCTCGACGGCCACGGTAACCCGCAGTGGGACCGCACCCTCGGCGGGAATGGTTCCGATAATCTTCGCTCCGTGGTTGCTACGGCGGATGGGGGCTACCTGCTGGCCGGGTCTTCCTACTCGGGTATCGGCGGCGACAAGACCCAAGCCAGTAAGGGACAATCCGATCAGTGGATTGTCAAGCTGGACGGCTGTGGCAACCAACAGTGGGACCAAGCCCTGGGCGGTAATAGTTACGATTACCTTGAATCTGCGGTGGCCGCCCCGGACGGGGGTTACTTGCTGGCCGGTTCTTCTACCTCGGGCATCAGCGGCGAGAAGACCCAAGCCAGTCGGGGAGGGCCCGATTACTGGGTAGTCAAAACCACCCCGGATGGTTCGGGCGCCAATGATTTCTCCGAACGCGCCGCTGGGACGACTACTTCCGGGCAGCGTCGGGGCACACTGGATGCCGACGAAACGGAGATGCGGGTTTATCCCATCCCTGCCAGCCGCTACCTGACCGTTGCGTTTACCGCTGACCAGGAGGAGAAGCTGGAAGTGGTGGTTACCGATGCCCTCGCCAAGGCGGTGTTGCGGGCGGTCCGGCCCGTAAAAGCCGGCCGCAATCAACTGGAACTCTCGGTGGATACTTTGCCCAACGGGGTGTACTTCCTCACGGTTCGTAGTCGGCAGGGGACCCTTACCCGCCGAATCGTCATTGCCAGGTAAGCAACAACGGTGGAACTAATTGGCTTCCGGATCGGTGGTGGCTAAATCTGCCCCCGATTTTCGGGCAACTCCCGATTTTTGGTTTGTCTACTTCGTGCGGAGGCTTTTCACCGGGTTGGCCGTGGCGGCTTTGGCGGCGGTGGCGCTTACCGCCAACAGCGAAATAAGCAATGCCGCTCCGCCCGCCAGGGCAAAGGCGCCCCAGGTGAGGTCAATCCGGTAAGCAAAGTCTCGCAGCCAGCGGTTCATTCCATACCAAGCCAGCGGGGTAGCCACCGCAAAAGCGATCAGCACCAACCGGAGGAAATCTTTGGAGAGCAGAGCAACCAGATCGCTGACCGAAGCGCCGAGCACCTTGCGGATGCCGATTTCCCGGGTTCTTCGCTGGGCAGTGAACGTGGCCAGCCCGAACAAGCCCAGCCCGGCAATGGCCAGGGCCAGGCCGGCAAATACGAGCAGCAGTTGCCGCGCCTGCTGGTCGCTTTGGTAGAGCCCCGCCAGGGATTCGTCGGCGAAGGTATAGGCGAAGGGCTGGCCGGGAAAGACTTTCCGCCAGGCGCTTTCCAACCCGGCCAGCCCCTCCGAAAGATTGCCCGCCTCCGATCCGATCCGCACATTGAGCGTTTGGGCGATCGAGGGCCAGCACATGATCAGCAGGGGTTGGATCTCCTGGTGCAGGGACGCGTAGTGGAAGTCGCGCACCACGCCGATCACGGGCTCCCGTTCCCGGAACCGTCCTCCTCCCAGGTATTCCAGCTCTTTTCCCAGCGCTTCCCGGGGCGAAGCCCAGCCGAACTGCCGCACGGCCGCTTCGTTGACAATGAATGCCTGCGTGGTATCCCCCGCGAACTGACGCGAAAAGGGCCGCCCGGCGCTCATTTGCAATTCAAGGGTCGAAAAATAATCGTAATCCACCACCAGGATCCGCAGGATGTGGTTGTCCCCCGGGGGGCCGTTGGCCAGGCGCACGTCCGAAACCTCCAACTCCTCGCCCACCGCGTTCAGTGAGGCGGCGGCGTTGGTTACGCCCGGCATTCCGCGCAGTTCCTGCTTGAGGAGGGCCATTTTGCCGGGGCGGTCGGACTGGTTGAGCACCTTGAGGTTAACCAGAAGTTGCTGGTTGAAGCCCAACGGCTTGCGTTGCACGTAGTCCAGCTGTTGGTAGACCACCGACGTAGCCACCACCAGGGCAATGGAAATGGCGAACTGAAAGGTGACCAGGGCATCCCGCAACCCGAACCCACCCCGACCCGCCGTTCGGACGCCCTTGAGCGTTTCCACCGCCCCCCGGCGCGACACGTACCAGGCCGGATACGCGCTGGCCAGGGCGCTCACCCCCACCAGCAGGGCCAACCCGCTTCCCAGTTCCGGCCAGCCAACCAGGTCTTCCCAGGTAAACCGTTGGCGGGTCAACTGGTTGAAAGCGGGCAAGGCGACGATGACCCAACCCAGCGCCAGCCCGAATCCGAGAACGGTCACCCCGACCGACTCCAGCCAGAACTGGGCCATGAGTTGGGTTCGGTGCGCCCCCAGGGTCTGGCGCAGCCCCACTTCTTTCAGGCGTTGGGTGTAGCTGGCCGTGGCCAGGATCACGTAGTTGACCCCGGCCAGCAGCAGAATCACGGCCGCCACCAGTCCGAAGGCGTAGACCGCCGTGGCGTTGCCGTTGGGCTCAATCTCCTCCACCAGGTCCGAACGCAGGTGGATGTCGACCAGGGGTTGAAGATGGTAGAGCACCCGCCCGGAGTTGTCTTCCTTTCCGCTTTTTCCCCGGAATTTTCGCCCGAAGGGGATCAGTTTTTGCTCAAACGCCCAGGCGCTGACCCCCGGCCGGAGGCGCAGGTACGTGTAGACGGCACTAACGTAATTTTTCAGCCACTCGGGGGTTGGGGTGAAAGTAGAAAGGGATGCCAGCGCACTGAAGTGGAAATGGGACTGGGCGGGCGGATCAGCGATCACCCCCGTGATGAGGTAGGGGTTGCCGGAGTTGAACCGGACCGTTTTCCCCACCGGGTCCTCCTCCGCAAAAAATGCCCGGGCCGTCGTTTGCGTGAGCACCAGGGAATGGGGTTGCCCGAGCGCCGTGGCCGGGTCTCCCCGGACGAACGGGAAGCTGAACACGTCGAACAGGTTGGCGTCGGCGTAGGCGATCGTTTGGCCGCCCAGGCTCTTTTGGCCGGTACTCACCAGCAAACCCCGTCGAACGTGTACCCGCGTCGCTTCCGATACGTCGGGATATTCCCGCCGCAGCGCGGGGGCCAGCGGTCCGGTGGTGGTGGCCAGGTGCTGGATGCCATTGGCAAAACGCTGCTCCTGTACCACCCGGTACACGTCGGCCGCGTGCGCGTGGTGGCGGTCGTAGCTCAGTTCGTTCCGCACGTGGAGCACGATCAGCACCACGCTGGCCATTCCCAACGACAAACCAAGGATGTTGATGGACGAAAAGACCTTGTTCCGCCCCAGGTGACGGAAGGCGAGGGTGAGGTAGCTGCGCAGCACGAAAGGCAAGGTAGGCAGGTGAAGCGGATTTTTCTCAGGCAACCGCCATTTTCTGTTTCGTCGGCTCCGCTTTCCCCGGCTAACCGGGTAGCCCGGCATTCCCGCGGGCGCTGGTCCAAGCAACCCGACCCGCTCTGCCCTACCGAAGCCGGCGTTACCAAAAGCACGGGTCGCCATTGCTTCGCCCGTGCGCGCAACGACGACCCGTGAATGACCAGGCAAGCACTCCGTCAACACCCCGTTGCGTTGACGATTGAAGCCATTTTGCCGTTTGAACTTCTAAATGACCCGATCACGCCAATTCAACTTTCATAATCAACGCAGCCAGGCACGGGCCAATTCCCAACGGCTGATTACTTGAAAGCATTGCGCAATTGGGAGGCGGCAAAATCCTGGGCCTGCCCGGCCTTGTCCACCGCGGCGGCCGCGCCGAAGAACTCGTGGGTCACTCCCTGATAGAGTTGGTAAGCCACCGGTACTCCGGCGGCACGCAGCTGGTCGGCCAGTTGCTGGCCTTCGCTCGTCAGCGGATCGATCTGGGCGTTGATGATGGTGGCGGAAGGCAGGCCTTTCAGGTCCGCCACGTCCACCAGCGAGATCAAGCGGTTGTCGCCGTCGGCCGGCGTGTTGAAGTACTTGTCCACAAACCACTCGATCAGCGGCCGGTTCAACGGCTGGGCGTTGGCGTAGGTGTTGTAGGAAGGGGTGGTGAGGTCGTTGTTGGCGACCGGGTAGACCAGCACCTGGTGTACTGGCAGGGCCACGCCCCGCTCCCGGGCCAGAATGCCCACCCCGGCGGCCAGGTTGCCCCCCGCACTCTCGCCCGCTACGGCCACCTTGGCCGGGTTGCCGTTAATGACGGCCGCGTTCTCCCGTACCCACCTGTAGGCCGCGAACGCATCTTCGTGGGCCGCCGGAAATTTGTTTTCCGGGGCTTGCCGGTAGGCTACCGACACCACAATGGCTTCCGCCTTTTCGGAGAGGGCCTTGGCCGAGGGTTCGTACACATCCGGGCCAGCAATCACCCAGCCGCCGCCGTGGTAATAAACCACTACCGGGAAGGGACCCGTGCCTTTCTTAGGCGTGTAGATGCGCACCAGGATGCCCTCCGGGGACGGCCCGGGAATGACCCGCTGGCTGATATCCACCATGGCTGGCTTGGGTTGAATATGGTACTTTTTGAGCAGAGACTCCACCGCATCCTTTACGGTGGGCAGCTTGCGGGCCTGTACGGGCGAAAGCTGGGGAATGGGCGGCGAGTTGAAGCCCTGCAATTGCTCGATGACGGCCAGCATCTGCGGGTCGATGTCGGGGGCGTATGCCGGAGCGGGACCGGTAGGCCGGATGGGGTTTTCCGTAGGTTTCGGTTCCGGATTTTTGATGGGATCATTCTGGCAAGCTGCCAGAATGACCCCGAACAGCAGGGCCAGCCAGCCGCTGAATCCCGCCTTTTTCCTTCGAATTCTCTGCCCGTTTACTGCGGATTTAATTGCTTTTTCTTCCAAGACATTTTCATTAAAATAATTCATTGTTGTTGGAGGTTAGGGTTGGTGATGTTGGTAGGGTAGTAGGTTTTATTGAAATCAAGCTTCAATAAACCGGCGCTCTTCCTTTACGGTACTCTTCATTCAAGGTTGGGGAGCTTTAATAGAATGGTATTCTTCTCCGATGAATTCCTCGCTGGATGGGTACCGGCAAAGTGTGGGTTTCGGCTTGCGGGGCATTGTCGAGAACTACGAAAAAAAAAACGCCGTCGGATTTTTCTAAAAAAACACTATTTTTTATATCCGTCATCATCCGTATTACCCCCGTTTCGGCCTACCGGATTTTTAGCGCGGCCACCCGAACTTTGTAAACCGTTGTCCGTACATAGCTCCGTTCGCGTCAAATTGGCTTCCGATTCCGGCCCGCAAGCGGATGTTCAACGTTACCAACCTACTAAAACCTGTTTAACTGCCCACCAAACGACTGTAACCTTCGGTCAAAAGCACAATCATGAAAACATTATTCAAAGTAACGGTCCTTTCCGCCTTGACCCTGGCCGTTTTCGTCGGTTGCGACGAAAAGAAGGAAGAAGAGACCCCGGAGGGGGTGACCAAAATCCAGGGAAACGTATTCCGGCCGGCGCTGGTGCCGGCTACGGAAGAGAACGTAAGCCAACTCCGGGTGCCGGCCGGTTTCAAGGTGAGCAAGTTTGCCGAAGGCCTGGTGAACCCCCGCATGATGGCCGTGAGCGAGGCGGGCGACGTGTACGTGACCAACCGGGCGGCCGGAACGGTGACACTGCTGCGCGATGCCGACGGCGACGGCAAGTCGGATGAATCCCAAGTGGTTGCCAGCAAAGAACAGATGCACGGCATCACCATCCACAACAACACGGTGTACCTGGTGACGGTGAAGGAAGTTTTCGCGGCCGACATCCAGACCGACGGCAGCCTGGGTGCCCTCCAGTTGCTAATCGGCGATTTGCCCGACGGCGGACAACACCCCAACCGAACCATCGCCTTCGGTCCGGACGACCGGATGTACCTCACCGTGGGCAGCACCTGCAACGCCTGCAAGGAATCCAGCCAAGAAAGCGCAACCATCCTGCGGGTGAATGCCGAAAGTTCGGCGCGGACAGTATTTGCCGAGGGACTGCGCAATACCATCGGCTTCGGGTGGCACCCGCAAACCGGGGAACTGTGGGGCATGGACCACGGCATTGACTGGCTGGGCGACGAGGAGCAACCCGAAGAACTCAACCAACTGGTGGAAGGTAAGAACTATGGCTGGCCATACATCCACGGGGAAGGAAAGTTCTACACCCCTATCGAGCTTCCCAAGGACTCCACTTTCGAGCGATTCCGGCAACGGAGTGCCAACCCCACTCTGGTCTACCAAGCCCACAGTGCTCCCCTGGGCATGGTGTTCTACACGGGTTCCCAGTTTCCGGTCGAATACCAGAACCACGCCTTCATCACGATGCGCGGTTCCTGGAACCGCCGGGAACCGTCCGGCTACAAAGTCGTGCGCCTGCATTTTGAGAACGGCAAGCCCACCCGCTTTGAAGACTTCCTGACTGGTTTCCTGGTTAAAAACAACCAGGAGCAGTTTGCGCGCCTGGCTGGCATCGCGCTTCACCGGGATGGCTCTCTGCTCGTCGCCGACGATACCAACGGCGTGATTTACCGCGTGTTCTATCAGCCGTAAGGAAGACAGCCAGACTGCCAAAGGTTCACGAAGACCTTAGCAGTCTGGCTGACTCGCTAACTAAGGGAATTTTTCGCCGGAAAACGGTTTAGACTACTGGAAAATCCAAAAGGTGTTGGGGTCCAAAAATCGGCAAGTAACCAACCCGTCCTCAGAAAAAAGGGCGGGTATGCTGGGTTTTTTCCCGGCTAGTCGTATCTTCAAGGCGGGAAAACACGATTGTTCACCCTGTTAAACTAGTTCAACCAAAACCAACGAACACCAGTATGAAAACCAACTTCCAGCCATTGCCCGTGGCGGCCCTGTTTGCCGCCTTCCTGCTGCTGACGACGCAGGCGTTTGCCCAGGACGACAAATCAAAGCGGCCCAGCCCACCCGCCAAAATATCCTCCGCCGTCGGCGACGCGAAAGTGACGATTGACTACAGCCGCCCGTCGCTGAAGGGCCGGAAAGTGGGTACCGACCTGGCCCCCTACGGCAAAGTCTGGCGCACGGGTGCCAACGAAGCCACCACCTTTGAAGTGGACAAGGACGTGAAAGTGGAAGGCAAGACGCTACCCGCCGGCAAATATTCCCTCTATACCATCCCGGGTGAGAGCGAGTGGACGGTTATCTTCAACAAAGTGTCCGACCAATGGGGCACCAAGTACGACGAAGGCCAGGACGCCCTGCGCGTGAAGGTGAAACCCAAGAAAGCGCCCCAGATGACCGAAGTATTCACGATGAACGTGGCCAAAAGCGGCAAAGTAGCGATGATGTGGGATAACACGGAGGTGGACTTCACCGTGGCCAGCGCCGGCAAAGCCAGTCAATAGCGTCCCCTTTTTCACGGAAAGAAGTGCTGCGCCCGTCCTCCCCGACGGGCGCAGTTATTTTGTCCGCAATCCCTGCTTCTGGAATGAGCCAATGTCCGAAGCAAAAAAGTAAGGTGATCTAATAAAAACAAGCCACTGATTCACTGATTTATACAGCGAGCAAACGGAGTACAACCTGTGCTATGGACTACACCCTGGCCGCTCACTATTTGAGGAGCGCCGGTGCCTCCGGTCCCCGGTTCCACCAGTACATCGCCGGCAGCTTTTTCTCCGTTGGCCAGAGTTGATCCAGGGTGTTGGCGTGGTAGAGCAAGCCGTTCTTCATCACCATGTTCACCGAGTTGGTGTGGTGGATGTCCAGCAGGGGGTCGCGGTCCAGCACGATCAGGTCGGCCAGTTTGCCCTTCTCCAACGAGCCGAGGTCTTTTCGCATGCCAATGGATTCCGCTCCGAATACGGTGGCGCAGCGCAGGGCGTCCATCGGCTTCATGCCCCCGGACTGCACCGACCAGAGTTCCCAGTGGTAACCCAGCCCCTGCAGTTGCCCGTGTCCTCCGATGCACACGCGCCCGCCGGCTTCCACGATTTTTTTGGCCTGGGCCGCGTGCAGCCGGAACACGTGCTCGTCGTCGTGGAACCAAGTCCGGCGGCGCGTGAGTTTGTCCACCTCGCTGTGGGGCACGAAGCGCCGTAGTTTGGCGTCGTCGTGCACGTTGGTGGAGGTGTAGTAGTAGTTTTCCGCCCACGGTCCTCCGTACGACACCAGCAGCGTGGGCGTGTAGTAGGTACCCGATTGGGCCACCAGTGTCACCACGTCCTGGTACAGGGGAGAAATGGGAAAGCTGTGCTCATTGCCGGGGTAGCCGTCCAGGATTTGCGTCAGGTCGAGCTTCAGGTCCAGGGCGCCTTCGGTGGTGGGCGTCAGTTTCTGTTCCTTGGTGGCCATCACCACCCACTGCCGCACGTTGCGGTCGCCGGCCAGGTATTGCTTGATGGTGTTGGTCTTGTAGTACTGCGAATAGCGCTTCAGCACGTTCTGCGCGTCTTTCCGATCCTTGATGTTTTCGCCGTTGAAGACGCCCGGCCCGGTGTGGAAAACGCGGGGACCGACCAGGTCGCCCGTCTCCACCAGGTCGGCGTAGGTGAGCACGTCGGTGGTGGACGTCTGCGGGTCGCGGGTGGTGGTGACGCCGTAGGCCAGGTTAGCCAGGTATTCCCAGACCACGCCCCGGTGCACGCCCCAGGCGGGCCACATGTGGGCGTGGGCATCGACGAACCCCGGCATCAGGATTTTGCCGGTCACGTCCAGCTCCCGGGCCCCGGCGGGCGTGACGATACCCGCACTCGGCCCGACCTGGACGATGCGGTGGTCGGTTACCACCACCGCCCCGTTCTCGATGATCCCGTCGTTGGCCGCTCCCGGCGCCATCGTGTAGAGGCGGGCCCCGCGCAGCACGATCGTTCCCCGGGCCTTCAGCCGGGGAACTTCCAGTTCAACGACCGTGGCCCGGGGCTCGTAGACTTTGGTAACCGAATCCTTCCCGGCGGTCGGGCTGGCCACGCCGGCCGGCTTAGCGGCGACGGCGTTCCGGAGCGAATCTTCGAACGCCTTGGCCCGGGCCAGGTTGTAGACGAAAAAGGTGTTGCCCAGCGACCAGCTCACCTCCTTGCCCCCGGCCGTCCAAGCCATGTCCTGCCCGCCCACGGTCGTGATCTTCTTCACCGGAAAACTGGCTCCGGACGGGTTGGTGACCACGATGGAAGGTGGTTCGGCCCCGATCCTGGGCACAATCAGTTGGTAGATGCTGTTGTTGAGCATGGCCAGTGCGTGTTCCCCGTCGGGACTCATCCGGATTTCGTCGGCCACTTCGGGTTTCTCGCGGAGGGGCGTGGCGCTGCCCGTCACCTTGACGTGCACCTTGCGGTCGGTGCCGTCCAGCCGGAAGGAAACCAGTCCCGAGTCGCCTTCGTAGACGTACAGCCGGTCGGGTCGGTCGGCAAAGTGCGGGTGGATGCCCTTCAGGGGAGCAATCCGCCGGTCCGGGCCGCCTTCCGCCGGCAGGCGCACCAACACCAATCCCTCGCCGGGGATGAAGTTGAAGTAACTCAGTTCGCTCTGCTGCTGCCACGGACCCTTGGCCACCACGACTTCCTTGCCGTCGGGGGTCCAGACCGGCGTGTTGTAAAAAGCGCTCACGCGGCTGAGCCGGGTATCCTTGCCGCCCGCTACCGCCACTTTGTGCACGTGTCCGCCTTCCTGCTCCGACCAGGTGACGTAGGCCAGGTGGTTGCCGTCGGGGCTCCAGGCCGGCGCAAACTGTCCCGCCGACGAAGGAGCCAGTTCCCGGA
>JACMKY010000335.1 GCA_014379925.1 Cytophagales bacterium
GACCAACAAGATCCCCATTTTTCCCGTCTCTCCGGGGTTCCCCAACGCCGTACGCTCACTTCCCGCATTTCGGCGGGCGGACCGGTCATCACACGGCCAAACCCGGCGCACCACGGCGTTGACCGTAATGCGCCGAGCCTGGTTTACCCAACCGGCTCAGCGCGCCGTCGAACCTGCGTTCGCCTCGCCGAACAATGCGCAACCAACGGGTGAAATTTTGAGTGATTACGCAAAAAAATGGCTTAGCCATTCAGTCAGGGCGAACCCCGTACCCAGTCGTTAAGCGGCCGGATGGTGCAGGAAGGCAAACCCGGAATCGGCTCCCAGGCCCCGGCTGAACGCCAGGTAGATCAGCAACTGGCCCATACTCTCCAGGTGGTGCGCATTTTTCAGCGGGCCCGCGTCCAGCGCGGATAAGCCCGTTTCCTGCACCAGCGCCCCCACTACCTGCTTGGCCTGCGCGTCGTCGCCGCAGTAGAAGCCGGTAATGGTTGTTTCGCCGAAGCGTAGTCCGTCGTTGGCGAGCGTATGGCCCGACACCGTGTTGAAGGCCTTCACTACCCGCGCTTCCGGATGCAGGCGGGCAATCTCCTCGGCCCCCGAATTTGCCTGCTCAAACCGCAGGGGTGAATAATCGGCCCGCAGGGCGTTGGTCGCGTCCACCAGAATCTTGTCCGGCAGGGAGCCAATGGCCCGTAGCGCATCAACGGTGCCATTGTCCGGCCAGGGTGTGGCTACGATCACGATCTCAGCAAACGCCGCGGCCTGCTGGTAAGTACTTACCCGTACCGACGGCCCGATGGCAGCGGCCCATTCCTGCTTTTGTTCCGGCGTGCGGGAACCGAAATGTACCCGGTGGCCCCGGGTCGTAAAGACTTTACCGAGGACCGTGCCCCAGTTGCCGGTACCTAAAATGGCGATGTTCATGGTTGTTTAGCGTTAAGCGTAGTGATTGATGGTTGATTCCATTGCCTGGGTTACCAGGAATGGGTCGGTGCGTGGGTTGGATCCGGTAATTTTTCCGTTCGAGGAGTGGCCTTTACTTGCTTTGCTGATACGCTGCCGCAAATTCCCGGGCGTACTCTTCCAGCTTGGTCTGACCCAGCGCCGGTTTTGCCGGCAAAGACAGGTAGTGTTCATTGAGTCTGCCGTTTGCCAAACTCTGGCCTATCTCCGCGTATATGTTGATCAATCCATCGGGAAAGCCACTTTGCCGCAACCCGTGTCGCAATTCGTCATCCGAAAGAGGGGTCCACTTTAAATCATCCTTTCCAATGGCCTTGCCGATGACCGCCGCAACGTCGGCGTAGGAGCGAACATCGCTTACAATGTAGTAGGGCTCCTCGCTGTTGAACCCGTGGTTGGTCAGGGCTTCGGCCGCTACTTCAGCAATGTCTTTGGTGTGCACCAGGAGCAGCGTCTTTTCCGGGTGGCCGTAATTGGAGCCGATGGTATGCCGGTTTTTTATCGCCGGAATTTGTGCAACCAGATTCGTGTAGAAATAGCCCGCCCGCAGGTGAATGACCGTGGCGTTTTGCAACGCGTTGAGCGCTTTTTCAACCTGACCAATTGAATTGACGGGACCGATACCCTCCAGTCGGTGAGCGCCGTAGGTACTCAGGTTGACCACTTTACGGACGTCATTGGCTTTGATGGCCCGGGCGTACTTGTTGCCAACGGCTTCACCGTACGCCACCCAGTCCGGCGCGTGATAAGGCACCGGCACCATGGTGTACACGGCATCGGCACCTTTGAATGCTTCCGTGAGAAACGCTTCGTCTTCGATGCTGCCAACGGCGGGCGTGGCGCCCTGATCGGCCAGCGACTTCAGGTTTTCGGCCCGGCGGCCAATGACCGTTACCCCGTGGCCTTGCGCCAACAGTTTTTGGGCCAATGGCCTGGTAATGTTGCCGGCGGCACCGGTGAGAACAATTTTCATCGTGGGTTGGTGGTTTATAATTGAACAAACACTCAAAAACTCGGTAAAAAAATTTAATCCAGTGCCCCGAGCGCCACCTGCGCCGTGGCCTCCAAACGGGCTCGGGCGTCGGGGCCGGAGTGGGCTAGCACCCGCATGCCCTGTAAGCAACCATTCAGGAAGCGGGCCAGCGTCCGGATTTCTTCGGGGGTTCGGGGGCGTATCTCGCCGTTGGTCCGGGCCCGGTTCAGGGCATCCGTCAGGGCATCTTCCATCGTTTGCTGGTAAGTGGCTACCTTCCGGGTGGCTTCGGCGTCGTGGTCGGCGCACTCCATCGCCGTGTTGGTTATCAAACACCCGCGCCGGCCTTCTTTCGCCGACAGCAGATCAACCGACATTTGGAACACCCGCTCGATGGCCCGCCGACCCGAACCGGGCTGGTGCAACAGATCCGGAATGCGGCAGCCCGTCGTGGCCGCGTAGCGGTCGAGGGCGGCCATGAACAGGGCGTGTTTGTCGCCGAAGGTGTTGTACAAACTGCCGGGATGCAGGTCCAGCTCGTTTACCAAATCCTGCACCGAGGTCGCTTCGTAGCCCTGTCGCCAGAACAAGTCCGCGGCTTTGTCCAGCAGCGGTTCGGGGCTGAATTTCAGGGGTCGGGCCACAGTCTTGGTTGGTTGACGCCGGGGGAGACGGCGATTTTTGAATGATCAATCAAAAACCTAGCCGTTCAGTTCCCTTTTCATTGAAAATATTGCTGCGTGCCGCTAAAAGATCGCCCACCGGGTTGGGAGCGGGCCGTGCCCACCGGCGTTTGAACGGGAAAGCATACCAGAAATAGGATTGCGTCGGGTAAATGACTCCCCCAACAAAATGTCCGCGCGGGAACCGCAGTGCTTTTTGTGCTTTCTTCATTCAACCCGCTGACAGCCCACTACTTTATTCCCAACTCCGTCCGCAGGGTGGTGTCCCGGGGGGCGTTTTTTGCCCAGTAGTCGGTCCGCATCGTTCGGGTGCGAACGGCGCGGGTCGTCAGGGTCCGGTTGCGTTCCGGGTAGGTATCCTCCCAGCCGGCGATCAGGTGGGGAAAGTCTTTTTCGAACACGATCCGCAGCGTTCGGTCCGGGTAGGTCAGGGTGTAGGCCAGCAGGGAAGTGCCGGCAAATCCATTGCCCGCGAAAGGGGCGAGTTCGGCCCGCGCGGGTTGGGGTTGCAGCCGCTGGTGCCGCAGCCGCGCAGCCGCCGTGCCGGGAACCAGCCGGATCTCCCCCGTGGGCAGCGTTTGCGGATCGAGCCGGATGCGGGTCCACAATTCGTCCTCCAGCCAGGTTCCTTCTACCGCGTACGCCTCGTCGGCTTCGTTCTGAAAGTAGGAGTAGCCGGCCACCTGGTAGCGGTTTCTGCGGTAGTTGAGTTGCGAAAAAGTGTGGCCGCACCATTCCTGGGCGGTGGTGGTCACCTTCAGGGTGCGGGGAAACCGGTCGGTCTGGATGGGGGTGAAAACCGACGTGAGCAGGGAGTAGTCGTAGATACCCGTGACGAACTTGCGGGAGAAATTCAGTTTCAGCACGGGCGTAGACCGCTTGGTTGGCTCGGATTCCAGCTTCACCTGCCGGTCGGTCAGGAAGTCCTCCGTGACGAAGATCAGCACGGCCTCCCCGGGATTGATGCTGCCGTACCGCGCCTGTTCGAGGGTGTAGCGACTGAGTTCGGCCTTGCCCGCGTACCAATACGCCCCGAAATCCGGTTCCGAATGGGCTACCAGGGTAGCCGGCGTGCCGCGGTCGGGCGATTGGGGAGAAGAACAGGCCACGGCCAGGAGCAGGCAACCGGCGAGCCAGCAGTGATGGATCGTTTGCATGGGGAGAGCGCTTGGCCGGAAAGGTACGGAATTCGGCGTTAGGTTGGGACACCCAATCCGGGGCGCGAGCCGGGCGGCGCTTTCCGTCGTGCGGGCACGGGCACGGTTTTAAAGCAACAGAAATCCCTCCGGTGGGAGGGATCTTCGGGCATTACCCACTCAACCGTACGCATTCCCCGCCGCTACTCATTGAGTTTCCAATCGTAGTTGATGTACGCGATTTTGGCCGCCGGATCGATTTTCTGGTCCGCGTACCGGTTGAGGTAGGCAATCACGTTGCCGTTGCGGGTGAAGTCCTTCTGGTACCAGTCGAAAATCTGCGATAACTGGGGGTTGTTGGCCGAGAGCTTGTTTTTGGTCGGATCGTTGACGAACGATTTGGTCTGGGCGTCGAGTTGGGCTTCCAGTTTGGCCGGCACGTAGGCTTCGTTCAACAGTTTGGGGCAGGAGAAGGAAGCGCAGTTGATGGCAAAGTGGATGCGCGGATCGAACAGTTCACCGAGCAGCTTGTCCTTCTCGATCTTGTAGAGCGAATATTCCTTGCCGTCGATGGGGTAGCGCAGCTTTTCCACGAACACTTTCTTGTCACCGGCCACCTTGCCCACCAGCGACTTGTTGGTGCGGACGTCGAGAATGCTTTTCACCGGGTAGTTGCGAACGATCACGTCCACCGTGTAGGCGTTGTAGGCATTGATCCAGAAGGCCAGCCGTTCCTCCTTGGCAAGCTGGTCGGGTTTTACCTTGCTCAGGCTTTGGAGGTAGGCGTCGAGTTGGGCCTTGTCCTTGACGAATCCCTTATAATCCACCTTGCCGCTCGCGGAGACGTGCGCTTTGAGCAGCTTGTCCCAGGGGGTGTGGTCGATGGCGGGCAAGTCGGCGGCGGGTACCCGAACGAACAGCAGGCAGCAACCGAAAATTATCGAAAGGGAGCGTTTCATAAATCGTTGTTTTAATAAATTTGAAAGAATGGAAGCATACGCATCAGGCCATACCTACGAGAAGCCCGACCGGATTGTTTTTCGAGCGGGGCGGATTTGTCATTCGCCCGACTATTCGTAGACCTTCTCCCCCTTGTTGAGCCACTTGCCCCACAGCCGGGAGTACGCGTGAACCCGCCGGGTGGGCCGTTGGTTGCCTTCGTAGACGGGATGCCCTTCGTTTACCCACGCAAAAATGCCCCCGTAGAGGTTGCGGACGTTGGTGTATCCCGCCGCCACCAGCTTTTCCCCCACTTTTTCGCTCCGGTAGCCCACCGAGCAGTAGACCACGATGGGCGCGTTTTTCGGCAGGTCCCGCACCCGTCGGACATCGAAGTCGTCGTAGCCCACCAACCGGGCTCCCCGCAGGTGGCTCACGTCGTATTCGCGGCGGGCCCGGCTGTCGAGCAGTACCAGCGAACTGTCGCTGGCCAGGCCCACCGCCAGTTGCCGGGGCCGGACAATGGGCACCGACTGTTTGAGGAGGACCGACAACACCTGCGCTTCAAAGTTCCGGTCCTGCGAACAGGCCATAAAGCCCATCGGGAGGCAGAACAGGTAGGAGAGAAGGTATCCGCGCGCGATCAGCCGCTTGTTCATTGTGGTGTTTAGTTTAGTAGACTTTCCTCAAAATTAGGAAATGATGGTATTTCTATCTGTTTAGCCCATGGTCATTCATAAACCAACCGTGTGGAAAAATAAACGCACTCAACCCTTTCTTGTTTTGTCGATGCTGACTGACTATCTTGCCGTCAGATGAAAGTACTAACACTTGCATCTGACAGATTTTCTGACCAAACAAAGCATGTCGCTGCAAGAAATTATAAAGGCAATGGGGGATAAGGCGGTCGTAAAAGGTGCCATCGAACATCCTAGTGACCTACTCGCCCTGACCGAGCAAGGCTTACCCATCGCGGCTTTGAAGAGCCTTCAGAACGAACTGGGGCTAACCAACAAGGAGGTTACGGGATTGATGGGTTTGTCGGAAAGCACGCTGATTCGGCGCTACAAACCGGCCAACGCCGAACACCGGCTCACGCGCGACGAGACCGACAAGCTGATTCACGTTGCCAAAGTGGTAGCCCGGGGCCTGGAAGTGTACGGGGAAGCCAAGTTCGGGCAATGGATTCGCTCCGAAGTGCGGGCCCTGGGCAACCGCAAACCGCTGGATTTGCTGTGGTCTTCCCTGGGCCGGGAACAGATCCTGGAGCTATTGATCCGCATCGAACACGGGATGTATTCCTAGCCGTTGATCGATGCGGGTATACCGGTTAGCAAAAACGCAATTCGTTCGGGATCTGCAGGGCACGGGAGGCCTCTACGGTTCGGGAAGGTGGCATCGACGGGGAACGCCCATTCTGTATACCTCCGAAAATGCTTCCTTGCCCATGCTGGAATTTCTGGCTAATTATACCATCCTGCCCGATGACTTATCCCTGCTTACCCTCGACATCCCGGAGGGTACGGGGATGGAGCAAGTATTGCCGGATCAGTTGCCCGCCAACTGGCGTAACGCCGACTACCCGCCGGAGTTGGCTAATCAGGCGATGGAATGGATCCGGCAGGGAGAGAGTTTGCTGTTAAAGGTTCCTTCGGTGCATTCCCCGGTGGATTGCAATATCCTGATCAACCCAAGCCATCCGGATGCCCGGTTGATGACCATCGTGAAGGTGGAACGCTACGCGTTTGACCAAAGAATTCGGTAGAACAAATCCTTGTGGATTATCCAACATAGAAAACCGCATCCAATGAACACAGCAGCCATTCCTTTCCAGATTATTGATTGGCAAAACGTACCAGTGACCGAGCACCCCGGAGAAACCGGAACGGCTTTGTGGAGAACGTGGCAGTCAGGCGACTTGCGGGTGCGCGTGGTGGAGTAAGTAATTACGCAGAATTAGGAATCATTTTGTAATTTGGCCTGATGAGCCGTCGAAAACGCACACTTGTTTTGAGTGATTCCGAACGCCTTACCTTGCGGGAAGGCTCCAAGCACCACCCCAAACACGAGTTCCGCCTCCGCTGCCAAGCCCTGCTACTGAGCGGCAAAGGCTGGTCAGCCAAGGCCATCGCTCAACATCTAGAGGTTGGCCAGCACGCGGTGGGCAACTGGTTCAACCACTGGGAAAACCAAGGGCTGGTGGGCTTGATGCGCCAAGGCGGTCAGGGCCGCAAACCTAAACTCAGCTTGGCCAATGAAGCCCATCAGCAAATTCTGGCGGAGGCCGTCGGCCACCATTACCAGGACGTAGCCCGCATCAAAGCCGATCTGGAAGCCAATTTGGGCTTCCCAATGAGTGTGGACACGGTCAAACGCTTTCTAAAAAAAACGATTACGCTTGGCACCGCATTCGGCGCTCGAGCAAAAAGGGCCAAGACCCGCTAGCCTACGCCGACGGCTACCAGCGTTGGCAGTTGCTGCTCACCTTGTGGGTGATCGGGGCCATTGAACTGTACTTCGCTGACGAAACCGGCTTCACGATGCAACCTTACCTGCCTTACGGTTGGCAGAAGACTGGGCGGCTGGCCGCCGCGTTGCTTTGCAAGGGCCAGGTCCTCCAGATCTTCGCCTGCAACCAACACAAACGACTCAACCTGCTAGGACTGATGAGTTTGGACAATCGCCTAACGGTGTATCCTAGTGAGCAAAGCCTCACTGGGACATTTGTAGTGAAAGCTTTGGAAGACTTCCTGGCCAAGCCCCACTCTAAACCGGTGGTGATTGTGCTCGACAATGGGCCCATCCATCGTTGTCAGGCCGTCTACCAGCAACAAGCCCAATGGGAAGAGAAGGGAGCTTACCTGTTTTTCTTGCCTACCTACAGCCCTCATTTAAATCCTTCCGAAGGAACGTTGCGCAGCAACCCTATTGAAATTCTTTGGCGTTTCATCAAGTACCGTTGGCTCAATAAACCCAATTATGATTCCTGGACCAAACTCAAAGCCGCTATCACCCAAGTAATCGCCGACTTTGGTTCCATCTACAAAATCAACTTTCAGGAATTAATTCACAAGAATGTGCTTTTTAATTCTGCGTAATTACTTAAGTTAAAAACGTGGATTTGTCAAGCTCACCGATTCGTTCACCGATTTCGAGATCTTTGGCTGATCCATTGCTACTGCAATTGAATGCTATCATAACTGTAAGCGTCGTCATTCATCGCTGGGCAACGTCAGTGCTGAGCAATGTAAACAGAATCGTTACCGAATTTTAAACCAAAACTTGCATACTTAACTGTCCAGTTAAACCCGATTATCCCAACTATTTCACAGTGGCTTCGTGAAACTGAACAGTTTATCAACAACCAGTCTAAAAACAACGGTGGTTTTTTGCGACTGACAGTATATATCGCAATAAGGTATGTTTCTCAATGGAATACGTCAAATACAATCATACACCATAGGATTTAAGTAGGGCATTGCACCATGGCGCTCCAGTTATATTTCTTATGGGAAATTGCACTGAACCTTATTACAGTTGAAAAGAAACAAGCGGTATATGTATATATTAGATGCCGGCTTCCTCCTAAGGACATAACCCGGTAAGTTGATTACGCAGGCAGAAGACAGTATTCCTAAAAGGACCATTTCTTTCCATTACCATTACTGCGCTTGTAAAAAGTTTCGTTTATTGGTTTCATCAACCCTAAAACAACCTGTCATCATTTACCAACGTGCTAAGCTGAGCATAATCGGACTAGAACATACATAAGAAACGGTTTCGAGACAGATATGATGAAACAACCAAATCAATAAAACCTGGGAAGGGGATTAAAAACTAAGTTCCCCGTTGGTGCCAGTAGGGATAAACAGCAGGCGTATCACTGGCTTTATCTAATCTTTTCACTTATTCGATGGAAAGGTTCCAACTCACTGCGACCAGATTTTGCTTCAATTGCTCCTCGTTACGGGCTCCTATCACCAGGCTTGAAACTGTCGGACGCTGCAGGAGGCAGTCAAGGGCTACCTGTGCAACCGTTTTACCGGTTTCGGTCACAATTTCCTCTAGTACGTCAATAATCGCATAGAATAGTTCTTCTGGAACATCCTGACCTGCCCACCCACTTGTGCTATTCGGTCGGTTTGAACCCCATACGGGCCGCACCACACTACCCGCTGGTGCAACCCTAGGCAGATTGGTCTTTAAGGAAGGCTTATCCGCCTTCCTGCAAGACAGTCAGGGACGGTTCTGGGTACCGAGAATGGCCTGCAGGGCTCCGAAATTCTGGAGTTGGTGAGGTACACCTACCGTTTTTTCGGAGGCAGTCCGCAGTTGCTTTTCGGGAGAAGTGGATGCTAAAACCGCCCTCAACGCTTATGAAAGGCCCATTTTCGGCCGTGATAGTTTATGCTCCTTGTGTAGCATAAGAGTTGACTTCCTCTGTCAGCACGTTTACTCATTCTTAACAACCACCGACATGAAGTTACTCACCGCCTTTTTCCGAATGCTCCTTGATCCGCCCGTGCCTACCCTCCTGGAGGACCTACATGCCCAACTGCTCAAAGACTGGATTATGAAGCCAGATGTTGATTTCCTGCATCCTCAATGCACCTGGATGCTGGCCGATGGCCATCCCCATCGGGACTGTTACCGGAGTAGTGATTTTTACAACTGGTATACCGATCTTTTGTCGGTGATGTACCCCACATGGAACGAAGTGGTCAGCGAGGTCATCGGTTCTGCTATCGGAGGAATTGTCGTGGGAGAATAC
>JACMKY010000336.1 GCA_014379925.1 Cytophagales bacterium
CATAGTGAAAGAGTTACAAGTTGCAGGATACAGGTTGCAAGTTGCAGGTTACAGGTTACGAGGGGTTAGTGCTCCACCAATTTAGTTGTTTGAATAAAGTTGAATTAAAATACTGTGTGCCACTGAGTACACTCACTCCCGACCTTCAAATGATTAAGTTGGTAAAGCATTCTGATTCATCAACTCTTTTAACTTGCAACCTGTAACCTGCAACCTGCATCCTGCATCCTACCGCCCTTCCAGCGCTTCCTTCAGCGGGATCACGCACTGGTCGATGTCGCCCGCACCGATGGTGACCAGCAGAACCGGTTGCAGTTTCCGCACCAGGGCGGGCAGTTCGGCTTTCGTAGCCATTCGTTTATCGGCCAGGTTCACTTTGGCGAGGACCATCTTCGAATTCACGCCCTCCATCGGCAATTCCCGCGCCGGGTAAATGTCGAGCAAAATCAATTGATCGGCCAGGCCCAGGCTTTCGGCAAACCCTTCGGCAAAGTCGCGCGTGCGGGAAAACAGGTGCGGTTGGAAAATGGCGGTCAGTTTTCGGTCGGGATACAAGGCCCGCACCGATTTCAGGAACGCCTCGATTTCCGTCGGGTGATGCGCGTAGTCGTCGATGAATACCGTCCGGTCGGTCTGCAAAACGTATTCGAACCGCCGCTTCACGCCCCGGTAGGTGGCCATGGCCGACCGGATGGTCGCCGCATCCAGGCCCAGGTGCAACCCCACCGCCACCGCGGCCAGCGCATTTTCTACGTTGTGAAAACCGGGCACCTGCATCGGGATGTCCCGGATGGTGAGCTGCGGGGCCACGGCATCGAACACGAAGCGGGCCTCCCGGACGTGGGCGCGTTCGGCGCGGTATTCCCCTTCGGCCAGTGAATACTCCTCCACCAGCACCTTCGGGTTCGCGTCCACCAGCTGCAAGCCTTGCCGGATAAAGAGTTTTCCCCCCGGCTTGATTTGGGCCACGAAATCGCGGAACGACTGGCGCAGGCTTTCCTGGTCGCCGTAAATGTCGAGGTGGTCGGCATCGGTGGAAGTAACCACTGCCACGTCGGGGTGCAAGGTCAGGAAGGAGCGGTCGTACTCGTCGGCTTCCACCACGCAGACCACGGCTTCCGTTCCTTCGTTGAGCAGCAGGTTGGTTCCGTAATTCTGGGTAATGCCGCCCAGGAAGGCGGTGCAATTTCGGCCCGCGTGCTTGAGCAGGTGGGCGATCATCGAAGAGGTAGTGGTTTTGCCGTGCGTGCCGGCCACGGCCACGGTGAACAGGTTGGCCGTGAGCATACCCAACACCTGCGAACGCTTTTGGATGGGGTAGCCTCTCTCCCGCAAAAACCCGTGTTCGGCGTGGTCCCCGGGAATGGCGGGGGTATAGACCACCAACGCTTGATTCGGATGGGCCAGCACCGCCGCGGGGATGTGCCGGATGTCGTCTTCAAAGTGAACGTCAATCCCTTCGCGTTGCAATTCGTCGGTCAAGGCGGTGGGCGAGCGGTCGTAGCCGGCGACGGAACGGCCGTTGGCCCGGAACCAGCGCGCCAGGGCGCTCATGCCGATGCCGCCGATGCCGAGGAAATACACGTACCTGACCTGCGCTAAATCCACTTTGGGGCGTTTATGAGTTTTGTCATGAATTAGATTACCTTCACTGGTCATCCTTCCAAAATGTCACCGTACCTGCGGCGCACTTCCTGGCTACCGACTTTTTTTGCTCACTGCTCGCCAATTTCCTCACTTCATTTGCAATCATTCACCATTAATCATTAGTCATTCACCATTATAATCCCGCCAACTTTCTCACTTCTTCCGCGATGGTGCGGGCGGCTTCGGGCCTGGCTGATTGACGGATGTTCTGGCTCAGTTCCTTTCTCTTGGCTTCGTCGGCCAGCAACGCCAAGGCGGCGGGAATCAGTTTCTCCTTCGCCTCGGCATCGGGTATCAGCAGGGCGCTCCCCCGCTTGACCAGGGCCAGGGCGTTCTGAGTCTGGTGATCCTCGGCCGCGAAGGGAAACGGCACCAGAATGGCTGGTTTGCCCACCAGGCACAGTTCGGAAACTGACAGCGCCCCCGCCCGCGACACCACGGCGTCGGCCACGGCGTAGGCCAGGTCCATGGCGGTGATGAACTCAAACACCTTCACGTTTTCGTTGTTGAGCGAGGTGGCCAAGGCCGTCGCCCGCTCGATGAAGCCCTTTCCCGTTTGCCAAACCACCTGGTAGCCCGCTTCCAACAACTTGCCCACGCCGGCTTCCAGGCTTTCGTTGATGGTACGCGCTCCCAAACTTCCCCCAACAACCAGCAAAGTCTGTTTGTCGGCCGACAAGCCGAAGAAGGCCAAAGCTTCCGCCCGTTTGTTGCCCCCCAGGGCAATGTCCTTGCGGACCGGATTGCCCGTCAGCTTGATTTTTTCGGAAGGAAAAAACTTTTCCATTCCTTCGTAGGCCACGCAAATGGTGCTGGCTTTCCCGGCCAGCCACTTGTTGGTCAACCCCGCGTAGGAGTTCTGCTCCTGAATGAGCGTTGGCACGCCGTTTCGCCCGGCGGCAAACAAGAGCGGCCCGCTGGCGTACCCACCCACGCCCACCGCCACGTCGGGCCGGAATTCCTTCACCACGCTCCGCGCTTGCCAGAGGCTATTGACCAGTTTGAACGGAAAAGTCAGGTTGCTCAGGGTCAACTCCCGCCGAATACCCGCGATGGGCAAACCAATGATGCGGTAGCCGGCTTGCGGCACTTTCTGCATTTCCATCTTGCCCTCGGCCCCCACGAACAAAATCTCCGTCCGCGGATCGATCGTCTTCAGCTCATTGGCAATCGCCACCGCCGGGAAGATGTGTCCCCCGGTGCCGCCGCCGCTGATGATGACCCGCATCGGGGATTGTTGGTTCGTGGTTGGTTCACCCATGTATGCTTACCCCGCAAGGCATATTTCCCCTACTTCATCACGCCCTTCATCTCCTTAATTTCGCCCCGGCTCACGCTGATGATGATGCCCAGCGAAACGCCCGTGAACAGGAGCGACGTGCCACCCATGCTCAGCAAGGGCAGGGGCAAGCCGGTGATCGGTCCCAATCCCACGGCCACGCCCATGTTGATCATCGCCTGCAGAACCAGCCCGAGGGAAAGTCCGGCGGAAAGCAGGCCCCCGAAAGCCCGGTCGCTGCGGGCCACCGCCCGCATGCCCCGGTAGAGAAGGGCCAGGTAGAGAAAGAGGACGAAAGCACCGCCAATCAAGCCGTATTCTTCGATGATAATGGCGTACACGAAATCGGAATACGGGTGCGGCAGCACGTTGCGCTGGCTGCTGTGTCCCACGCCCTTGCCCACCACCCCGCCCGTGGCGATGGCGATCAACGACTGTTCGGCCTGGAAAGGCGGGTCCTTTTCGCCCGTGAAGGTGGCGGCAAAATCCTCGATCCGGTGCTTGGCCGTTTCCAGGCGTTGGCCCGCCCCGAGCGCAAACGTGCCCGCGATCAACCCCACGGCAATCATTCCGACAAAAAACCGAATGGGTACGCGTCCGATGAACATCAGCAACACGCAGGTGACGAACAGCAGGAGCGAGTTGGAAAAGTTGGTCAGCCCGATGAGCCCGCAAATGATGCCGATCCAGATCAGCACGGGGTAGAGTGACTGGGTGGATTTGTCCATGCGCTGCTGACGCTTGGCCAGCATACTCGCCAGGTTGGTGATCAGGGCCAGCTTCGCCAGGTCGGAGGGTTGGAACGTGAGGCGGATGATCGGGATGGTTACCTGGCGGGTGGCCGCGTTGAGGGTCGTGCCGAAGAAGAAGGAGAAAATCAGCAGCACCACCGAAAACCACAGCGCCACCCGCGACAGGCGCGAGTACTGGCGGTAATCGATCCGGTGGGCCAGCCACATGCAGACCAGCCCCAGCCCCACCAGCGAGCCGTGCTTGATCAGGTAGTGCTCGGTGTTGCCCTGCATACTTTTATAGGCCAGCGTACCGGTGGCGCTGTAGACCACCAGCACGCTCATCACCGACAGCAGCAGCACGATGAACCAAATCACCGGATCACCCTTCAAGTTTTCCCTCAACCACTTCATCAGTTATCTTACTCGCTATTTTTCGTAAACACTTGCCATTCCTATTTTCCAGTAACCTAGCGAGGGAATTAATTCCCTCGCTAGGTTACTTCCACCATCGAGGTCGTTCATTCCGTGTCAACCTCAATCGGCGAATTGTTCATTGATCATTGATAAAACCGCTTCCCGGAATTGATCGCCACGGTCTTCGTAATTCCGAAACAGGTCGAAGCTGGCGCAGGCGGGCGAAAGCAGCACCACGTCGCCGGCTTGCCCCAATTCCAGGCCCTTGGCCACCGTTTCGCGGATGTCCTGCGTTTCGACGATGGTCGGAATTTTGTCGCCGAAGAACGCTTTCAATTTTTCGTTGTCCTTTCCCAGGCAGATCAGCGCCTTTGCTTTCTCCTTCACCAGCGCCTCGATCTGCGCGTAGTCGTTGCCCTTGTCGATGCCTCCGGCAATCCAGATGATGGGCGACTGGAAACTGCCCAGCGCGTAGAACACCGAATCCACGTTGGTCGCCTTCGAATCGTTGACGAACCGGATGCCGTTGATTTCACCCACGTCTTCCAGCCGGTGCGGCGCGTTTTTAAACGTTCGCAGCCCTTCGCGCACCCGGGCTTCTTCCACCCCTACTGCCTGGCAAGCCAGCATCGCCGCCATGGCGTTGAGCAAGTTGTGGTCGCCGCGGATGGGCAGTTCCTCCCGGGGCACGCGGTAGTGGAGTCCGTTGCTGCGTACGACCAGTTCCTCTCCCGCCAGATAGGCCCCCGTTTCGGGAGCCGAAACCAGTGAAAAGGGCACCTGACGCACGGGCAACTGCCGGCGGTCCAGTTCTTCGGCGATGAGCTGACTTTCGGCATAGTGGATCAGCGAATCCCCGGCGGTCATTGCTTGGGCAATCCGGAATTTAGAATCTGCGTATTTCCGTAGAGAGTACTCGTACCGATCCAGGTGGTCGGGCGTGACGTTGAGCAGGATTGCCACGTGCGGGTGGAATGCGTAACAGTTATCGAGCTGAAAGCTGCTGACTTCGAGTACATAATAATCGTTTGTATCATGGACGACTTGTTTAGCGAAACTATCCCCGACGTTGCCCGCCAGTCCCACGTTCCAGCCCGCCGTTTTCAGCAGGTGGTGGGTGAGCAGGGTGGTCGTGGTTTTGCCGTTGCTGCCCGTAATGGCAATCAGACGGGCGTTGGTGTAGCGGGAAGCAAATTCAATTTCTGAAATCACCGGAATGCCCTTGGCGGCGAGTTTGGCGAACAGTTCCGTTTTCTCGGGTATGCCCGGACTTTTCACCACCTCGTCGGCATCCAGAATGCGTTCCGTCGTGTGCTGGCTCTCTTCGAAGTCGATGCCGTGCGCGAGCAGCGTCTGCCGGTAGGTATCGTCCAGCACCCCCCGGTCGGATAAGAACACGTCGATTCCCTTGGCCCTGGCCAGCAAGGCCGCGCCCACGCCGCTTTCTCCCCCACCTAAGACGACAATTTTCATTTTAGTAGTCAATGGTTACTATTCCGTTCCCGATCATTGGTACTTTCCAGTCAAAAAGGTTTACCGGTTCGCCCGAGCAATCTTCCAATTTTCAAATCCGCTCATCAACGCAGTTTCAGCGTGGCCAGGCAGACGACGGCCAGGATGATGCCGATGGTCCAGAAACGGGTAACGATCTTGGCTTCGTGGTATCCCTTCTTCTGGAAGTGGTGGTGCAAAGGCGACATCAGGAACAGACGGTGCTGACGGGCGTATTCAACGCCGCGCTGCCGTTTCTGGTACTTGAAGTAACCCACCTGCAAGATCACCGACAGGAGCTCGATCAGGAAGATGCCGCACAAGACTGGAATCAACAACTCTTTGCGGAGCGAGAAGGCCACCACGGCAATCACGCCGCCCAGCATCAGGCTACCCGTGTCGCCCATAAACACCTGCGCCGGGTAGGAATTATACCACAGAAACCCGATGCAGGCCCCCACGAAGGCCGCGCAGAAAATCACCAACTCGCCCGAACTGGGGATGTACATGATGTTGAGGTATTCCGAAAAGATGGCGTTGCTCGACAGGTAAGCAAACACGCCCAGCGTGAAGCCGATGATGGCCGACGTTCCCGCCGCTAGCCCGTCGATGCCGTCGGTGATGTTGGCCCCGTTGGAGACGGCCGTTACGATGAAGATCACCACCAGCACGTAGACCACCCAGCCCCAGGTGCCGGACAGGAAAGCCGGCGTGATGCTGTTGTAGTTGAAATCGTTGTTTTTCAGGAACGGAACGGTGGTGGCCAGTGATTTCACGTCGGTGTAGTTACGGCCTTCCTCCGAGAAAGTAGTTCGGCTGCGGTTCTCGTAGCTGTACTCCCGGATCCGGACGTTGTCGTTGAAGTACAGGGTAAGGCCCACGATCAACCCCAAACCGATCTGTCCCACGACCTTGAATCCGCCCTTCAGTCCTTCCTTGTTTTTCCTGAATACTTTGATGTAGTCGTCCAGGAAACCAATCAGCCCCATCCAGGTGGTGGAGATGAGCAGCAGCACGATGTAGACGTTCTTGACGCGGGCGAACAGCAGCGTCGGGATCAGGATGGAGGCGATGAGGATGACGCCGCCCATCGTGGGCGTGCCCTTCTTCTGCATCTGTCCCGCCAGGCCCAGGTCGCGAATGTCCTCCCCGATCTGCAGCCGGCGCAGGCCCACGATGATGCGCCGGCCGAAAATGGCGGCAATGAGCAGGGACGTGACAATGGCCGCGATGGCCCGGAAGGAAATGTATTGAAATACACCGGCCCCGAAGAGGTCGAACTGTTCTTCCAGGTAACCAAACAGGTAGTAGAGCATAATCGAGCGGGGATAATGAGCGCATGGGCACTGGTTACCGCAAGGTTACCCTTTTTCGTCTTTTTTGGTTTTCCTCGACGCAAAAGAAACGAGGCTGATGGTGCCCGCGGCCATTTCCTGCTCCCACGTCCGGATCTCTTCTTTGCGGTTCTTGATCTGCTGCTGCCAGCATTCCATCTCCTGCTCCCAATGCCTGAGCTTCTGTTCGTAGCGATTCAATTCCTCCTTGCGCCGATTCAATTCCTGTTCCTGGTGCTTCATGGTAAATGATTGATGGCTAATGGTGAACGGTGCAGTGATTCAATGTCGTTATTGCATCAAACGCTTGTTAATTCAACGGCTACCACTTGCGTTGGCAGTCGGGTACAACCTACTATGACTAATTGCGTGCGCCTTGCCCATTGGTCAATGATCATTCACCATTGATCATTGATTGGAGTATTTTTCGGTCGTCGAAATCGTATTTCACGCCTTTGATTTCCTGGTAGGTTTCGTGTCCTTTCCCGGCCAGCAGGATGATGTCTTTGGGCTTGGCCAGCGCGCAGGCCCGCCGGATGGCCTCGCGGCGGTCGGGTACGATCAAGGTCTTCTTGGCGTGGGTGGCGCTCACGCCCTTTTGCATCTGCTCGATGATGGCCAGCGGATCTTCGTCGCGGGGGTTATCGGAGGTCAGGATAACCATATCGCTCATTTTGCAGGCAATCTCGGCCATCAGGGGCCGCTTCGCCCCGTCGCGGTTGCCGCCGCAGCCCACCACCGTAATGATTTGTTGGTTGCCTTCGCGCAGTTTCCCGATCGTGCTCAGCACGTTTTCCAGCGCATCGGGCGTGTGGGCGTAATCCACGATGCCGACCACCTCGCGGCTGGAGACCACCTGCTCGAAGCGGCCGGGAGCGGCGTTCAGGCCCGAGAGTTGGGTGAGCACTTCTTCCGGTTCTTCGCCCAGCAGCACCGCCGCCCCGTAGACGCCCAACAGGTTGTAAGCATTGAAGCGACCGATCAGCTTGAACCACACCTCCCGGCCTTCCACTTCGGCGTGCAAGCCGTGGAGGCTGTCGGCGAGTAGCCGCGCCTTGAACGTGGCCAGGGTCTGCAAAGAAAACGTGTTCTTCCGGGCGGCCGTATTCTGCATCATCACCCCGCCGCGTTTGTCGTCGGCGTTGACCAGGGCGAACGCCGTGGCGGGCAAACCGTCGAAGAACTGCTTCTTGGCTTGGAGGTAGTTGTCGAACGTCCGGTGGAAGTCGAGGTGGTCGTGGGTGATGTTGGTGAATACGCCCCCGGCGAAGGTGAGCCCGGCGATGCGGTGCTGCGCCACGGCGTGCGAACTTACTTCCATGAAACAGTGCGTACAGCCCCCTTTCACCATTTGGGCCAGCAGCGCGTTGAGCGACACGGCATCGGGCGTGGTGTGGGTGGCCGGAATCACGGTTTCGTCAATCTGGTTCTGCACCGTCGAAAGCAACCCCGCGTGGTAGCCCAGCCGCCGGAACAACTGGTGGAGCAGCGTCACGGACGTGGTCTTGCCGTTGGTACCCGTTACGCCCACCAATTGAAGCCGGGCCGAGGGATTGCCGTGGAAGTTGGACGCCGCCCAGCCCATAGCCACCGCGCTGTCGGGGACCTGCGCGTAGGCTACTCCCTCGCGCAACGAGTCGGGCATCGCTTCGCAGAGCACGGCGGCGGCTCCCAACTCCACCGCCTTGCCGATGAACTGGTGCCCGTCGACCTGCGTACCCCGCAGGGCCACGAACAAGGTTCCCGGCTTTACCGCCCGCGAATCAAAGGCGATCTGCGTAATCTCCACCCCCGTATCGCCCGACACCGACTGGAGGGAAACCTTGTAGAGAATGTCTTTTAAAAGAATCACTGGACCGCTGATTGACCGCTGATTACGGTGATGAAATGATTGAATGATTGTACTGGTGGTCTTCCATTGATTGACTTCACAGACCGTTAATTCAAGCGTGGACAGCCGAACTAGAAACGGTTGTTCTACGCTGGTTATCAAATTTTGATTCTCCGGACGCGAATTTATTTTCTTTTCAACCCGGGCCTTTTTTCTTTTAGTGTGACAACGTTGAAACAAATGTTCGCGCAACAACCCTTTCCATTTTCTTTCAGCGGAATCACCTCAATCATTTAAATCAGCGGTCCGGAATCACCTCAATCATTTAAATCAGCGGTCAGCTTCCTAGTGTCAGGTAGATTGCGCTTCCCCGCCGGGCTGGCGTTCCCGGCAGTTGCGACTGCGACCTCACCCGTCCCCGGCCCGCGCGGCTTACGCGAAGGCCTTTGTTTTCCAGCAGGTACAACGCGTCCTTGAGCGTCATTCCGCACACGTCGGGCACGGCGCCGTCGCGGGTATCGCGGGCGTGCCAGAAAATGGCCGCCGCCCGGTGCCGGGCTTCCACCCAATCCTCGCTCTCCCGGGCGTGGTTGGAAACGCCCAACTCGTTGCAGACCAACCGCAGGTCCTCCAGGTAGCCAGCTCGGAGCAGGGGAAACGTGCTGTCGGCGGTGGTGTACGGTTGGGACAGCAACTTGTGCATCTGGATGTCACGGGCGTACACCTTGTCGGCAATGTCCTTGAAAACGGGCGCGGCCACGTCGGCCCCGTACTGCAGTTTGCCCTTCGGGTTGTCAATGACGACGGCACAACTGTACTTGGGCTTGTCGGCGGGGAAATAGCCGATGAAAGAGGTGTAATAGCTTCCCTCAATGTAGCGGCCTTCCCGATTGATTTTTTGCGACGTGCCCGTTTTTCCCGCAATCCGGTAGTCGTTGTTGCGGATATTGCGGGCCGTACCCCGTTCCACCACGCCTTCCAGCATGGCCCGGACTTTCTTGAGCGTCTCTTCCGAACAGATTTTCTCGTTGATCAGCTTCGGCTGAAACTGCTCCAGCACTTCGTCGGCCATGCGGATTTCCTTGACGAGGATGGGCTGCACCATCCGGCCCCCGTTGGCGACGGCGTTGTAGAAAGCCAGCATTTGCAGGGGGGAAATCTGCGCCTCGTAGCCGATCGACATCCAGGGCAGCGTCGTGCCGCTCCAGGTGCGGTCGTCGAGGTTTTTGAAATACGGTTTGCCTTCCCCCTTCATCTGGAATCCCAGCGGCCGGGTGAGGCCGAACGCGTACAGATAGTCGAGGTAACGCTGGGGCTTGGCGCCAAAGTGTTCGATCACCAGTTTGGCGAAGGCCACGTTGGAAGATTTCTCGAATGCCTGGTTGACCGTGATCTTGCCGTAGCCTCCGTGGTGGGTATCCTTGATGCGCAGGTTGTAGTACTTGAAAACCCCGTTCTGGGTATCGATGCTGTCGGTGGGCGAAAGGGCCGTTTCCTCCAGGAGGGCAATCATCGTGGGTAACTTGAACGTGGAGCCAGGGTCGGTCAGTCCGCCGACGGCGTAGTTGAACTTCTCGGCGTAATTCCCTTCCGAAACGCGGCCCAGGTTGGCCATGGCTTTCACCTCGCCGGTGGCCACCTCCATCACCACCACGCACCCGTAATCGGCCCGGTGCGCCCGCAACGCCCGCAAGAGTGATGCCTCGGCCACGTCCTGCAGGTTAATATCCAGGGTGGTCTGGATGTCGAGACCGGGTTCGGGCTTGATTTCCGTGCCATCGTTGACGGGCTTCCAGCTTTCGCCCGCAATCCGCTCGAAGAGGGCTTCGCCGTTGCGGCCTCCCAACTGGCGATTGAAACTAAACTCCAGCCCCACCGTGCCCCGGCTCTCGTCGTTGATGCTGCCCACGGTGCGTTTTCCCAGCAGGTCGAAGGGAAGCACCCGGCGATCCATCTTCTCGAAGAGTGCCCCGCCCCGGTAGCGTCCTTCGCGGAGAATGGGCCATTGCTGCATCCGTTTCTTCTGCTGGTGGTCGATCAGGCGGTTGCCCAGGGCCAGGTACTTCTTCTTCGCCCTGCGGGCGTTGTCGATGCGGTGGCGGTAGTCGTTGGCGGACCGGCCGCCGTAGAGAGCCGCCAGCTTCACGCATAAGCTATCGATGCCCGACCGGTAGGCGTCTTCCCGGCAGGCAGTGGGGTCGAGGGCAACGCGGTAGTAAGGCACCGAGGTGGCCAGGAGGCTGCCGTTGTCCGAATAAATGTTGCCCCGCGTCGCCTTCACCACCCGGTAGCTCAGCGTCTTTTCCCGGGCCCGCTGTTTCCAGTGCTCCCCCTGCACGAACTGGATGTGGACGATGCGCGCCAGAATAGCCCCCGAAAACAGGAAGACAAACAAGAACGCCAGGCGCATCCGGAGCAATATGGACTGTTTGATGTTCAAGGGATGAGGCAGGGTTAAAAGGGTTGGTGGGGTTAGGGAAGTTAGAAGGGTTGAACTGGGCTGCTTGGCTGATATTCGAATTTTCAATCTTTACAATTGGCATTTCAGTGCTTATTCCTGCTTGATAACCACCTTGTAGGGCGGCACGGAGCTTTCGTACAACCCCATCTTTGCCACTTCCTTGGCCACCTCCGATTGCGTGCTGCGGAGCATGTAATTCGACTTGAGGGTGGTATAATCGGCACGGAGTTCGTCTACTTCCACCTTCGTCTTGTCCAACCGCCGGATGCTTCGGTCGGCGTAATGGGTGTTGCCAATGTAAAAAATAGCGATGGCCGTCAGGTACAGGATGTGCGGAATGTACTTGACTGGCAAGCCGTTCTCGAAGATTACGTCCATGCGGACGTAACTTTCGATCAGTTGGAAAAGGCTACCGCCCCGGCTCGTTTTCGGCGCGGGAGGTTTCGGGGGAGTCTTCGTCGCGTTCTTGGTCATCTCCTTTTCGTTGGTCATTGCTGGTTTTTGCTCATTGTTGGTTGTTCGTTATTCATCCCAAGACCATCCCGTCGACGAACAGCCAACAACGAGCAACGGGCAAGTTTATATTTTTTCCGCAATCCGCAGTTTCGCGCTGCGGGCGCGCGGGTTGCGTTGCAATTCTTCTTCACTAGCCACCACCGGCTGCTTGCGGGAGGTGGCCCGCAAGGGTTTGCGCGGGTTGCCGAACAGGTCCTTTTCCACTTCCCCCGAAAATTTACCCTTGGCGATGAGGTTCTTCACCAGCCGGTCTTCGAGTGAATGGTACGACATCACCACCAGCCGACCACCCGGCCGCAACATCTCCGTGGCTTGCTCCAGCATCTCCTCCAGGGCCTTCAACTCGTCGTTCACTTCAATGCGCAGGGCCTGGAATACCTGGGCGAAATACTTGTTCTCTTTTCCCCGCGGGGCGAGCCGGCCCACGGCGGTCTTCAGGTCGTTTACCGTACGAAGGGGATGATTGATCCGTTCCTGTACGACGACGGAAGCCAGGGTCCGGGCGTTGTGTACTTCCCCGTACATTCCAAAGATCCGGTGCAGTTGCGCTTCCGGGTAATCGCGGAGCACGCGTTGGGCCGTCAATGGCGCTCGCCCGTCCATGCGCATGTCCAGGTCGGCGTCGAAGCGGGTGGAAAACCCCCTTTCGGGCGAATCAATCTGGTGCGACGAAACGCCCAGGTCAGCCAATAGTCCATCGAACTTTTCCACTCCGTATTGCTTCAAGTACCGTTGCAGGTGCCGGAAATTTGTTTCTACCAACGTGAAGCGCTCACTTTCCAACGGCACGGCGTTGGCTTTAGCGTCCGTGTCCTGGTCGAAAGCAAACAATTTTCCAGTGGTCAGCCGCTTCCAAATTTCCCCCGAATGGCCACCCCCGCCGAAGGTCACGTCCACGTACACCCCGTCCGGCCGGATAGCCAACCCTTCGATGCATTCGTTCAGCAGGACGGGCGCGTGGTACATTTTTTCCTGCATCATCCATTGTTCATTCCAACGCCAGAAATCCGTTTATCAACAAATCTTGCACTATCCAAAAAAAACCGCATACGCAAGCGGCCCAAAAAGGCGGTTCTTAGAAAAGTGCCATTTGACTGGAATCCGCTTTGTCCTTGCCCATGTGCTTGGCCACCATGTGGGAAAGCTGCGAGGAACTTTTGATAATTGCTTGATCGTAAAGCGTTGGATTCCAGATTTCTATGCGATTGCCAACGCCAATTACCGTCACGTCTTTGTCCACCTGGGCGTACTTCTGCATGGATTTTGGAATGAGCAAACGACCGGCGCTGTCCAGTTCTACTTCGCCACTGCTGCGCATGAAGTTGCGTTGCAAGATGCGGTGCTCTTCGTTGAACTCGTTGAGGGCCATGATCTTGCTGTAAAACTTCTGCCATTCTGGCAGGGGGTATAAAACCAGGTGCGGCTCGAAACCATGCTGAATTACCAGGGAATTGGCCGATTCGAGGGGCAATGCATTCTTTAATTTCGAAGGGAGCATCAATCGCCCCTTCGGATCCAGTTTGCACTCATGTTCACCCGAGAATATAAACACCTGATAATTTGTGCTTTAAGCGTATATATCGAAAACTTTAAACAAACTTAAACAAAGAAAATGAAAGCTTCACCACTTCTTACCACTTTTTACCACTTTCTAATAAAAAAAGCTTTTACCCGAAAAAGCCAGAAAATCACTCCGGAGAAGGTATCAATGAGATGGGCAGCGCCTAACCGTGTGCTAATATTATCGCGGAGTTGCGGTTAGGTGTTCGGTCTTGCTGTTGAAGGATGAGTCACTTTCCGAGAAGATTCCGATGGGTCGGGGATTGGATTGCGCAGGGAAGGCAACGGGTAGTACGCATCGGCGCTGAATTTCTTTGCCGACTACGGTGCCGGGCAATTTTGGCCAAGCGTTCGATCTCAATGGTCTCGGCTATACGCCTCAATCGCTGGGGCAGTCCCGCTGGAATAACTTGTAGCAGTCTAATAGGTACTAAAATCGGCCCATAGGTAATAAAAATATTACCAAGTAAATACGAAAGTAAGTAATATTTTTATTACCTTCGTTTCCTCATCGATCATAGCCTTATGAAAGCATCAGTTCTGATTCGAGTCTTGGAGCAGGCCGGCTGGCAGCAGATTCGGCAACAAGGTATTCACTGTATTTTAAGTCATCCTACCCAGGGTAACCTTATTTCCGTGCCGGACCTAGGAGAGCAAGCCTTACAACCGGCAATAGTGAATGACATTGCCCGGGAAGCAGGTCTAAAAGGCCGGGTGTACAAAATACAAATGAGTCCAGGGAGGCTTTTAATGGTTTTGAAGGATCTTTTAGGGTTAACCCGGTGACACAAATAGAAACGCGGATGCAAGACCTTAGAACCCTAGCCGTGCAAATCGGTTGGGAGGACCGTCACTTTGGAGCGCAGGTGAAAGCACCCGGATTTTTATTTACCACGGAAGGCGATTCGGTCCCTGGCGTGCTAGAAAACTTACGGAACCTGATTGCCGACTATTTTGCTCACGAAGGCAAAAACAATCCCCAATGGCAAGGCATTAGGGTTGAAGATATTGCGTTTGAGTGCGTGTACGATTTAGCCTCCTTTTTTGAGCACTTTAAAGAACTGAAGATATCGACCATTGCGGCCAGGGCGGGCATCAATCCCAATCTCTTGCAGCAGTACGTCTCGGGTAACAAACGGGCTTCTGAAAGCCAAGCCAAAAAGATTGAAGCGGCAGTACATCATCTAGCTAACGAGCTGAGACAAATTGCCTTAACGTAGGTAGCTCTTCTATTGTAACGGTTATACCTTCTTGTTGCATGATGGCATTCATCCAATTATTTATACTTCACTGGAAGCTTACAATCTGGGTTAGCGGCCCCCATCCAGGCGGGTGGAATATACGAGGGTTTAGAAACCCCTCTGGCTCCGACGCGTGTGCGTCAGCCCTGGGGCAAAGGCACTTCCTTCCGCATGCACACGCTGCTTGCCACCTCGGCGTACTGCCCGTAGTTGGGGATGCGTGCGTAACCACTTTTCTGGTAGAGCCGGATCGCCTCGGGCTGCTTCTTGCCAGTTTCCAGCACGCACGCGGTGTAGTGTAGCTCCCGCGCCCACCGCTCCACTTCCGCCAGCACCGCTCCGGCGATGCCCTGCCCCCGGTGCGCGGGCAGCACAAACATCCGCTTCACCTCTACCACCCCGGCACTGAATTCCTTGAAGGCCCCGCAGCCCACCGGCTCCGCCTCGCGGTAGGCCACGACCACGTGATTGATGGCATCCAGCTTATTGAACTGGGCGAAGAAGGCGTGGTCTTCGCCGTCGCGTACCCGCAAATCCTGGTCGAGCAGCGCCACCAGCTGCCGGAAGTCGGGGTCGTTGGAAGTGGTTCGGGTGAGGTGGAGCATAGAGCGGTGTCAGTAATTTTTAAATTTGTCAATGGTTTGCTTATTGCACTTGACAAATCTTTAGGTTCGTTCGTCCCGCTATCAAATCAAAATCGCTGTCGTTGTGGCACAATTCTACATCGAAGTGCAGGGCGTGAAAAGCGATCAGGCAATCGTTGGCTTTGCGGATGGTAGTGCGTTTCTTTCTCAGATCGCGGTACAATTCAGCGGCACCTATGGCAGCATCCAAAAGCGGAAGGGTCAAACACTGAAAGCTCAGCAGACTTCGGTTGGCTTTCTGATAATCGCGGTCGTCACGGATGCCTTGCAATACCTCTTGGATAATGGTGGGGCAAGTAAATATTGCGTCATCATCAGCAATGTAGCGATGAAGTAGATTCGTCCTTAAATCAACCACTCCGTTCAAGTAAGCAATCCAAACGGTGGTGTCAAACAAAGTGGGTGGCATTAACTACGCCGCATTTCATCCAGGTCGCCTTCCCAAGCGACTTTCCCCCGCAGTGAAAGCATTTGCTTCCTTTGAAGTGAGTCGATAAGGTTCCTTAGGGCCAGTTCGACCACTTCTTTTTTCGTTTTTGCTTGGGCCAGCGCTTTTGCCTGGTTAAGCAATTCTTCGTCGATATCAATGTTTATTCTCACGGATGATTTTTTGTACACAAGGATAGTAAATATTTCGTACGTAACCCTTTTCCTACCCCGCCCAGTTTTCCCGGTCCAAGCTGCGGTACTGGATGGCTTCGGCCAGGTGTTCGATCCGGATGTCGTCGGTGCCGGCCAAGTCGGCGATCGTGCGCGAAACCTTCAGGATGCGGTCGTAGGCGCGGGCCGACAAGCCCAGCCGCTCCATCGCCGTCTTGAGCAACTTCTTGCCCGCCTCGTTGATCTGGCAGAGGTCTTTCACCATCTGCGGCGGCATCATGGCGTTGGAGTGGATCGACGGGTGGTCGGTGAACCGCCGGGTCTGGACTTGCCTTGCCTTTTCCACCCGCTCCCGGATGTCGGCGCTGCTTTCGCTGCGGCGGTTGGCCGTCATCTGGTCGAAGGAGACGGGCGTCACCTCCACGTGCAGGTCGATGCGGTCGAGCAGGGGGCCGCTGACCTTGTTGAGGTAGCGCTGCACCACGCCGGGGCCGCACACGCATTCCTTGTCGGGGTGGTTGTAGTAGCCGCAGGGGCAA
>JACMKY010000337.1 GCA_014379925.1 Cytophagales bacterium
GGATTGGCGTACGGCGGGGTGGATCTGTTCGTAAAGCACCTGACCGCCCTGGCCGTGGTCTCCGTCTTTGCCTTCCTGGTCTCCTTCGCCCTGTAGAAAATCACCGACATCATCCTCCCGTTGCGCGTATCCGAGGAAGAGGAGTTGGTGGGCCTGGACGTGAGCCAGCACGAAGAACAGATCGCCGTTAATGCGTAACGTTACCAATGACCTCACCGGTCACGATAACCGGTGAGGTTTACACTTGCCAAGTGAAGCCGAGGCCAACGCTTCGGCTTTTTCATTGGCCGTCTGTCGGCCTCAACCAGGACCGTTGCTCACGCCGGCGCTGGTAAAAAACGCCGCAACGCTACCGTGCGGTAGCTGCCTGATTGGGTAGTCCGTCTGCTACCACTTCACTCAACGGCAGGTCGTCGCCCACGAAGCGGTGGTAATGCGCCCGAATGATCCGGCCGGCCGGGTCGATCAGAAAATCGGCTCCGATGCGGTCGGGGTGGCCGTCTTGTTTGGGTAGGTGAGGGTTGAGTTTCTTGCTCGCGCTCATTTTGCCCAAACCGCCGTGCAGCAATACCCCACTGAGCAGTTTGCCGAATGACCGCTCAGCGCCGTAGAGGGCGTATAGCTTCTGCTCCGGATCGGGAATTAGTTGGGCATAAGGTGTTTGGCCACCAAGGTACTGCTTGGTGGTGACTGCCGCCGATTCGTAGACGGCCAACACCTCAATGCCCTTCGCCCGCAGATCGGTTCGGTGTTGTTCCAGCGCGTGGAAGCGCAGGTTGCAGACCGGGCATCCCACATTGCGCTGGAAGGTGAGCAACACGGTTTTGCCTCGGTAATCACTCAACCGAACGGTTTTACCCGCTACGTTGGTGGCACAAAATTCGGGGGCGGTTTGCCCCGGTTTGAGTTGACGCATGGTGATCTGGGGTTTGTTTCAGGCATGGATACCCACCACGTCCCCTAATCACCCGAACGACTAAAAAAATGAGCGCGATTCGTCCCCACCGCCACGCGCTTCACTTGCTGCACGCACTTGTATTTCTGGTTGGCGGCCGTGTGTTTGTTTTTCCAACCCATCCGGGCCAGCAGGGTTTCCATCGGTTCATTGTCGAAGAATACGGCCCGCAGCAAAGCCCGGCAGAAGGGCGTGGCTTGATCGAGCCAGCGCAGCACGGCGTTGGTCGGGGTGAATTCGTCGGCGGGCTGGTCGGGCAGGTTGTCGCAGTCGGCGAGGTTGTTGAGGAGCAGCGTTCGCCGCGCGCGGAGTCGGTTGAGCCAGATGTTGCGGGCGATGGTGATCAGGTACGTTTTCAGCGAGGCCGTCAGCCGGAAGTCGGGCCGCTGCACCTTTTCGAAGAGCACCATCAGCGTTTCTTGAAAAACGTCTTCCGCGTCGGCCACGTTGCCGCCGTTGCGCCGCACCAACCGCACGACCGACGGCATCACCAACCGGTAGAGGAGTTCGTAGGCGGCCCGGTCCTGAATTCGCAGGCGATCGACGGTGGGAATTGCGGCAGTATTCATAGCCGACAGAAGGTTGGTTTGGTTGGATCGTTTCTCGGCTACTTAATAACCCCAAACCAGGGATTATCACCCAACCCCGGGAAAAATTTGGTGTGTTTTTCCCGCAAAGTCATTCTTCCTCCATCTCTTTAAATACCTGATTGATGGTTTCTTCGGCGGTGCGCAGCTTGTGCTTGCAGGCCTGGATGAGTTCCGAAGCGCGTTTCACTTTTTCGGTAAGGGAATCAATGTCGGTGCCGTCGTCCTCGATCTCCCGAAGAAGGGTTTCCAGTTCCCGGATGGCTTCGGCGTACGTAATGGTCATGGTGAATGGCGGGGATTCCCCGGAGACTTCGTTGTCAGGAACTGCGGGCAGCCGCCCCGCGGATTTTGGGTTACGGATGTCGGAGTTAAATGGCGGATTTGCTGCCTACTGCAATTGGTTGAAAACCGTCACCACGCTCCGCACGCGCCCATCGCCCAGTTGCGTTTCAATCACGTCGCCTTTCTGCAATTGACCCACGGAGGTAATCAGTTGTCCGTTGTGGTAAGTGCGCGAGAGTCCGCGTTTGAGCAGGGCAACCGGATCGAGCAGGCTGGTTTTCAGCGCGTGGAAGTCGAGTTGGGACTCTTCGCGCCGCAAACGATTTTGGATCGTGCACTTCATCTTCTCGGTGAGTTGCGTCAGGTAGGTTTCCTGCCGGTCGGTTTGTCGTTCGGCTTGGCGCAGCAACGCGTAATGGTGGCGGTTGAGGTGTTGGCGGTGCTGGTTGAGACTTGATTCGGCCCGGTGGCAAAGCGCCAGGCTCTGCCGTTCGAGGTGTTCGCGGGCCCTGATCAGTTGGTCGGCCGCGGCCGTCATTAATTCCTGAAACGCGTTTTCCAGCGTTTCCTCAAAATGGCGGCACGTCTCAATCAGGAAAGCGGCCACGGCGGTCGGCGTTTTGAGCCGGGTATGCGCCGCCAGGTCAGTAATGGTTTCGTCGCGCTCGTGCCCGATGCCCGTCAGAACGGGCAGGGGCAGCCCGGCCAGGGTAGCAGCGATGCCGTAGTGGTCAAAACAGCTCAGGTCGTTCTGCGAACCGCCGCCCCGGATCACGACGGCCACGTCGAACTCCGCCGCCCGCTCCCCGATCTGACGCAGGGCTTCAATAACCGACGCCGGCGCGTCGTTGCCCTGCATAAGGGCCGGAAACAGGACGCAGGTGAATTGATAACGGTGGGCATTCGCGCCGATCTGGTGCATAAAGTCCTGGTAGCCAGCCGCGGTGGGGGAAGAAACGATGGCGATGCGCTGCGGCACCGTGGGCAGGGCCAGCAAGCCGTTCTTGAACAGCAAGCCTTCTTTCTCCAGCCGGTCGATGATTTCCTGCCGCAACCGCGCCAGTTCGCCAACGGTGTAGGTGGGGTCCACCTCGTGAATGTCGAGGCTGAGGCCGTACACCTCGTGGTACTGCAAGCTGGCATTGAACAGGATTTTTAGTCCGGGTTGGATGGATTGCCCGGTGCGGGCCAGGAAGTGTTGCGCAATTTTCCGGTACTTGCTGGACCAGATGGTGCCCCGCGCCTGCGCGTGCGTGCCCGCGCCGTCCTTTTCCACCAGTTCGAGGTAACAGTGTCCCCGTTCGTTCACCTTCGAGATTTCGGCCACGATCCAGTAGCTCGCCGGAAAGCCATCCGCCAGTACGTCCTTCAACAGGTTGTTGAACTGAAACAAGGTGAGCGGCTGGCCGGCAAAATCGTCAATGCCAACGGATTTGAACAAGGGTTTCTTCATCGCACGGTCGTCTTCCACGAAGGTAGGAATACTGGTCAGGATTTGCAATCTGCCGGCTTGGTTAGCCATTCGATAATCGCCTACCGGGCTTGCCAAAATTGCCTGGGTACCAGTAGGCAACCTCCCGACTCCGCCCCGGCCCTACTCCCGCAAGCTGCCAACGGCGGACCTGGTCCGGCTTGGCTAACCAGACACCATCCGCCAGGGCCAAATAAAATCCGCAGTCCAGCATCCCAAATCCGAATTGGCCCTATATTGCCAAAACCGATTTTCACTCCCCGCGATATGTTCCGTAAAACCCTACTCCGCCGCGCTTGCCGGTTCCTCGTTCCGTGCGGGCTGCTCATTAGTCCGCTTTCGTTTGCGCAGCCCGTCGAACGGATCGTCAAGGTGATTGTGGCGCCCGACCACCCCGACTGGACGTACAAGTCCGGCGAGAAGGCCAACTTTTCCGTTTCGGTGCTGCAAAACGGGAATCGCCTCCCGAAAGTGAAGATCAAGTACGAAGTGGGACCCGAAAAGATGGAGCCGACCAAAACCGAAACGCTCACCCTGGAAAACGGGCAACGGGCAATCGATGGCGGTACGTTGAAGGGGGCAGGTTTTCTCCGCTGCGTGGTCACCGCTGAGGTGGAAGGGAAAGAATACCGCGGACTGGCCACGGCCGCCTTCGAGCCGACCCGCATTGCGCCCACCACCGAATCGCCCCGGGATTTTGCCGAGTTCTGGAACGCCGCCAAAGCCGAAGCCGCCAAGGTGCCCCTCGACGCAAAGATGACCCTGCTGCCCGAACGGTGCACCGAAACGGTAAACGTCTACCACGTAAGCCTCCAGAACTACCGCGAAGGCACCCGGCTCTACGGCATCGCGTGCGTTCCGAAACGGGAAGGCAAGTACCCGGCAGTGCTGAAAGTGCCCGGCGCCGGGGTGCGGGCCTACGCCGGCGACGTGGCAATGGCCGAGAAGGGCCTGATCACCTTCGAAATCGGCATCCACGGTGTGCCGGTGACTATGGACAATAGCGTGTACGCCAACCTGGGTGCCGGTCCGCTCAACGGCTACATGTTCTACAACCTCGACGACCGCGACCAGTACTACTACAAGCGCGTGTATTTGGGCTGCGTCCGGGCGGTGGACTATCTGTTTGGCCTGCCGCAGTTCGACGGCAAAACCCTGGCCGTGACGGGCGGCAGCCAGGGCGGGGCGCTCTCCATCGTGACCGCCGCCCTCGATCCGCGGGTGAAGTACCTGGCGGCCTACTACCCCGCCCTCGCCGACCTGACCGGTTACCTGAACGGGCGGGCGGGGGGCTGGCCCCACATGTTCGACTCCAAAAACGCCGCCTTCAACGCCAAGAAAGACAAGATCGAAACCTCGAAGTACTACGACGTGGTCAACTTTGCCCGCCTGGTCACCGTGCCGGGGCACTACTCGTGGGGCTTCAACGACGAGACGTGTCCGCCCACGTCGATGTACGCGGCCTACAACGTGATCCGCGCCCCCAAGGAATTGCTGCTCGCCCCCGAGACCGGCCACTGGACGTATCCCGAACAGGTGGAGAAAACCAACGCCTGGCTGGTGTCGAAGTTAGTGGGGGCGCCAAAGGCGGAGGGGAAGTGAGGGATAAGGCTGAACCACGATTTACCAGATCGTCGGAGATCACGCCGCTGTGTGACTGTGTTCCGTTAATAATAATCCGAACCAAACGATTTCGCATGGCAATCATTACCAGGATCTGGCACGGCAGGACAAGAAGCGAAAGCGCCGATGAATACTTAAGTTACGTCCTGGCAACGGGTGCGAAAGATTACCGGCAAACCAAGGGCAATCTGGATGTGCAGATATTGAAAAGAGACGAAGGAGAAATCACCCATTTCTGGACCCTATCAAAGTGGGATTCAATCGAGAGTATCAAGCTGTTTGCCGGGGAAGATCACGAAAGAGCGAGGTATTACCCGGCCGACGGAGATTTTCTGCTGGAATTCGAACCCAACGTTATTCATTGTGAGACCTTTGAACCGAATAAAATAGAATATCAATGAGTAACCACACCCAAAATTGTTTGGTTGCGCGTAATAGATTCAATGGACAAAATTAAACGGCAGCGAGGCCTCCAGGTGGAGTAATGCGGTGCGCGGACCGTTAATCGTTGCGCTTAATATCAATCAATGTCTTTTTTCTCTTTTGTTTCTTTAAATATCTCTATATATTTTTTTAAAACCTCGCTAAGTTCAATCAAGTTATCTTGAGGTCTTTCCCACCAAGTTATTTTGATAAATCGATAATAGTTTTCATAGATATTTAATCCATAAAGTATACCATCTAATCCGCACCCCTCCATTGGGGTAATTGCTAAACTAAGTTTGATAGAATATATTTTGTTGATTAAATGAAGCAACTCATCTGAACTTATTCCTAATTTTTTATATCCAGGCGCAATCGTTTTTTTGCTTTCCAATTGATTCTCATATAGTTCATAATGTCTTTCTCCGTCTTTTTCTTTCTCACGAATGTCCCAAACGTAATTCTTATCAAAAGAGGGTTGGTAAATAATTTGAACTTTTAACCAGCCAATTTCTTTAAGGTGCAAATCCTCATCAATTGGTCTTGTTTTCGATAATGCCTCTCTTTTATTATCTTCATATTCA
>JACMKY010000039.1 GCA_014379925.1 Cytophagales bacterium
GGATGGGCTCAATCCGGTCGAGCACAATGTTCGCCCGGGAAATACCCAGGTAGGAATCCACGTAGGCGTTGGTAATCTGTTCGCTAGTGGCAATTTCGGTGAAGTTTTCGATCACCGTCAGTTCGGCCCCCAGGCCGGTTTGGTCGGTGCCCTGGTCGGTATTGTCCGACCGCATCTCGAACAGCATCCAGTAACTGGCGTTGTAAGTACCGTTCAATTGCAAAGATTTGTAGGCCGCGTTGAGGGCGACTCCCATGTCATCGGCCGTCCTATAAAAGCTGTTCACGTTGCGCTGCGACACCGGACTGAGGTCGGTGAAGGAATCCCGGCAAGCCATCAGGCAGGTGGTGAGGAGTATACAAGTTGTTTTTAGTTTCATTTCGGTAAATTAGAATGGCAAGCGGTTTAGAACGTGAGGTTTATGCCGAAAATGAGGTTTCTCGACAAGGGATAGGCTCCGTAGTCTTCCCCCTGCACCGCCGTCAGCGTGGATTGGTTGTTGACCTCCGGATTGTAGCCCAGGTAGTCGGTCAGGGTAAATAAATTGGTGCCGGAAGCGTACACCCGGGCGGACCGGAAAAACCGGCCCAACGTGCCGGACGGAAGCGTATAGGCAATTGTGGCCGTGCGCAGCCGGAGGTAGGAGGCGTCTTCTACCTGGTAAGAGGAGGGACGGTTGTTGTTGCCGTGCGTATCAGTGGTCCGGTCCGCCCGGGGAATTTTACCGTTACCGGGTTGTTCGGGCGAAATCCAGCGGTTGGTCCAGTCGGCGTACGAATTGGTTGCCGCCTCGCCGTTGCCCAGGTGCCGGCGCGTGAGATTCAACACCTCGGCGCCTTCCACGCCCTGCAACAGAAAACTCAGTTCGATACCCCGGTAGGTAAACCGGTTGGTGAGGCCCCAGATAAAATCCGGCTGGTAATTGCCAATGACGGTCCGATCATTGGCATTGACAGCCCCGTCACTGTTTACGTCCTTAAACCGGAAATCACCCGGCCGGGGGCGGGGGGCCACCTGGTCCCGGGGAGCGGCGTCGATGTCGGCCTGCGACTGGTAAATGCCGTCTACCACGTAGCCATAGTAGCTGCCAATCGGGTCGCCGATGCGGGTAACGTGCCGGATGCCGGCGCCGCCGGTGCTGAGAATGGGGTCGCCGCTGGGACCCAGCTTCCGTACTTCGTTCCGGTTGGCCGCAAAATTCAGGTCCGTGGTCCACCCGAACTTACCGACCAGATTCCGGCTCGACAGACTGATTTCCAGTCCTTTGTTTTCCACTTCGCCGATGTTTTGCAGCGCATTGACAAACCCGGTGGAAGCCAGCAACTGCACGTTGAGCAGCAGGTCAGAAGTGCGTCGGTGGTACCAGTCAACGGTGGCGTACAACCGGTTTTGCAAAAGTCCCACGTCCAGGCCCACGTCAAACTGGGTCGTTTTTTCCCACGTGAGCCGCTGGTTACTGATGGTAGAAGGCGCAATGCCATTGACGACTACGTCGCCCAGCACGTAATTGAAGGGATTGAGCAAGCCAATGGCCGCGTAGTTGGGAATGAAGAAGTTACCCGTTTGCCCGGCACTCGCCCTCAGTTTCAAATCGCTGAGAAAGCTTGCGTTTCGCAGGAAAGCTTCTTCGGATAACCGCCAACCGGCCGAAACGGACGGAAATAGGCCGGTTTTGTTGCCCTCACCGAACCGGGATGCCCGGTCGGCCCGGACCGTGGCGGTAAGTAAGTACTTGTCGCGGAAGGTGTAATTGGCCCGGGCCAGGTACGAAACCAGCGACCACTCTTCCCGTACGGAAGTGCCGCCGGTTACTTGTCCGCCGCTGACGGTCGGCACCAGATCGTCGGGGTAATTCTGGGCCAGTACCTGATTCAAGTCGAGCTGGTCCCGCTGGGCGGTATACCCGGCTACGGCCGAGAGGGCGTGGTCGGTGCCGAAATTCTTCCGGTAGGAAAGCGTATTCTCCACTAGCCAGTTAACCTGTTGCGAAGCATTGGACTGCCCGTAAGGGTCACCGGTGGTGGCCTGCCGGAACAACAGCGATTTGGCCCGGTAGAACGACCGGTTGTAGTTGTTGATGTCGGTGCCGACGAAGAACTTGTACGTGAGTCCATCCAGAATTTCGTATTCGGCAAAGAGGTTTCCGAACGTCCGGAACTGCCGCAGATCATCCCGCACACCCTCGATAATGGCCAGCGGATTGCTCGCTTCGGTCATGCTGGTGCCGCGGCCGTTCTCGGTATTCAGGTGCGACTGGTTGTCCCGCTGGTTGATGGTACCGTCGGCATTGTAGGGAGTTACCGTCGGGGAATGCACCAAAGCCGAATAAACCGAGCCGGGCGGATCGGCAAAATAGGGGGCACTGGCGGCGCCCCGGGCCGTGCTGGTAAAGGACGGATTCAGGTTTAGCCCCACGCGCAGTTTGGGCAACGGGTCGGCTTCCAGGTTGACCCGGAAGCTGTAGCGGCTAAAACCGGTTTGGTCAATGATGCCGTTTTGGTTGTAGTACTCACCGGACACGGAGTAATTGATGCGTTCGGCGCCGCCGGCCAGGGACAGGTTGTAGTTTTGCAAGGGGGCCGGCCCGAAGATCAGGTCCTGCCAATCGGTGTCGGTACCGGTCGGGTTCACGAAATCATCCGGAAGGTAGTAGATCGTGGCCGTCGTTTTGGTGTACCGCGTGGGGTTGTCGTCGTTGATGTCGGCGCCCGCTACATCCTGTACGTAGGCATTGTTCTTGCTATTCTTGACGTATTCTCCCAGTTGGGCCGCGTTCATCAGGTCCACTTTTCTGGCCAGTGTCTGAACCCCGTAATAAGCATTCAGGCTGATGACCGGCTTGCCTTCGCGCCGCCCTTTCTTGGTGGTAATCAGAATGACCCCGTTGGAACCCCGGGAACCGTAAATAGCCGCCGCGGAAGCGTCCTTCAGCACTTCGACGGATTCAATGTCGTTGGGATTAAGGGTGCCCAGCGGGTTAGCCGGTGGTGGGCGGAAAGCCAGGGTACGCCGGGCTACGTCACCCTGCACGCCGAGGTCCACGTTTTTGGATACCGGAAAGCCATCAATTACGTAGAGCGGCTCGGTACCGGCGGAGATGGAACCCAGGCCCCGTACCCGAATGGTGGGAGCAGCCCCTGGTTCGCCACTGGGCTCCTGCACCTGCACGCCGGGAATCTGACCCTGGATGGCGTTTTCGAAGTTGGTGAGCGGAATATCCCGAAGGTTTTTGGCCGACAGGGAACTGACTGAGCCGGTGATGTCCCGCTTCTGCTGCGTGCCGTAGCCAATCACCACCACCTCACTGAGACCCTGCAAGTCCTGCTCCAACCCAATGTCCAGCACTTGCCGGTTGCCCACGGCAGTCTGCTGGGTTTTGTAGCCGATGTAGGAGAAAACCAGGGTGGCATTTTCGGCTACTTCCAGGTTGTACTTCCCCTCGGCATTGGTGGTCGTGCCGTTGGTGGTGCCCAGAATCCGCACGGATACGCCGGGCAGGGGTTCTTTACTGAGCGCGTCCGTGACAGTACCGGTTACGGATGCAAACCGTTGGGTACGGCCCGCCCGCCCGGGGTAAGCCGTTGCGAACGTATTCGGATGCCGCGTGGGGTTCGGGCCCGGCAGCATTGCCGAAGCACTTTCGGAAAGGCTGGCTCCCAACAGGAAGAGGGCCAGCAAGGCGGGTAGCGGATGCAACGGAGTGGTCATTGTGGGTAGCGCGTAGAGATGTCGAAGTTGGGTAAACGAAGTGGCCTGATTCATCCGGTCGGAGCCGCCTGCGTCAAAACGTTTCGGTGGGCCAATCGTTTCGCAACGACAGTGGGACGTGGGGATTTATTTTGGGTGGATTACTCGGAAGCGCAATTTTAGCAAGAAATCTATTATGTTGATAGGGATTATTTGGATTGTTAGAAATACCGCCCTAGTTTTGTCGCATCGTTACGCAAGCAACGAGTTTATACAGAAGCGGGGAGAGACAGGCTCTGTGAACCGCTAGCAACCTCTGGCATTCGGCCGGAAAGGTGCTAATTCCTGACCTAGTTAGATAGGAACTATAAAAACGTACGTATGCTTCCGAACCCTTCCGGATTTTTCGCAGGTTTTATCCCGTTTCGAATTACGAAGCCTGCCCCGTTGCCATCAGCCACTCCTTTTTCAAACCGGTCGTTGCCGTCAGTTTACAACCCTGACTTTCGTTGGTCCCTGCCGTTTCGTGCCCATCGGTAACCCGACGAGCGGGGGAATAACGAATTTCCGGCTTGGTGCGCCCTGGCTACCCGCAACGCCCGGAATCCGCCTGACTTATCCTTCAATTACTTACCTCAACCGAAACCGTTTTTCTATGAACGTATACCTGGATAACGCCGCCACCACTGCCCTCGATGCGGAAGTGCTGTCGGCCATGATACCCCATTTAACCCATCAATTCGGGAATCCCTCGTCGGGGCACTGCTTTGGCCGGCAAGCGCGGCAGGCGGTGGACACGGCCCGCAAAAACGTAGCGGAGCTGCTGCACGCCTCCCCGGAAGAAATTTACTTCACCTCGGGAGCAACCGAATCGGATAACCTCGCCATTACGGGGGTATTGCAAAGTTATGGCATCCGTTCGGTGATCACTTCGCCGCTCGAACACCACGCCGTGCTGCACTGCCTGGAGTTTCACCAGCGCGAAAGCGGGGTGGCCCTGAACTACGTGAAGCTGCGGGAAAACGGTCAGGTTGATCTGTTTCACCTCGAAGCGTTGCTCCAACAGCACCCCGGATGCCTGGTTACCCTCATGCACGCCAACAACGAAACTGGAAACGTAACCGACATCGACACCGTCGGACATCTTTGCCGCCA
>JACMKY010000338.1 GCA_014379925.1 Cytophagales bacterium
GTCAAGACAACTCTTTGAAGGCCGCCGCGAAGGTCTTCATGTCGTCCATCGTGCCGATGCTGATGCGGCACCACTGTTTGCCGGCGAATTCCCAACTGCGCAGGCCCACGCCGCGTTTCATCATCTCCTCCCGGAACTTGACGGCTGACATCTTCAGCGGGAAGAGTACGAAATTGGCGTGCGAAGGCACGTAGTCGTAGCCTTCGGCCTTCAGGATCTGGTAGAGGAATTCCTTTGATTCGGCGTTCTTTGCTTTGGCGTAGGCCACGTACTCGATATCCTGGTAGCTGGCCATCGCCCCGCGGATCGAGGGGGCGCTGATGCCCATTCCCCCGCTGGCGTACTTGCCCATGGCCTTGACCACGTCCGGCTGGGCGATCACGTACCCGACCCGCAGGCCGGCGAAGGCGTGCAGTTTAGAGAACGTACGGGCCACGATCACGTTCTGGCCTTTCCGCACGCACTCGATCATCGAAGCCGTCCGGGCGGGATCGGCGTAGTCGATGTAGGCCTCGTCGATGAAAATGGGGGTTTTCCCGGAAACGGTTTCGCAGAAGGCGCGCAGCGGGGCGGCCGCGATGACCGTGCCGGTGGGGTTGTTGGGGTTGCAGAGGTAGACCAGCGACGTCTTGGCGTTGATCCGTTTTTCCATGGCCGGCAGGTCGTGCGCGTACGCGGCGTCGAGCGGCACTTTCTCGATCGGGGCTCCGAAGTCGGCCGCCGTCTCCACCAGGTCCAGGTACGAAGGATCGGCGGTAACGATGTTCCCCTTGGCGGCGTAGAGGATGGCCGCCGCCGCCAACAACTCCGACGAGCCCGCCCCCAGCATCACGTGCTCCGGGGTGACGCCTTCCTGGTCGGCAATCATTTTCTGTAACCCCCGCATCTGCATGAACGGATACTGGTAGCTGGTGGCCAGGGCCTCCGTCATCGCCTGTTTGGCTTTCGCCGACGGTCCGAACGGATTTTCGTTGGCCAGCAGGCGAGCCTTCATCACGGGCAAGTCGGCCACCAGGGCCGATTCGGTCTCGAAGTTCATCTGGCGGGCCCTCGCCAGAAGGTGGTTGGCGGCGAGGGTCCGGCGCAGCGACGCGGTTCCCAGCGTGAGTCCGCCCGTGAGCAAGGCCGTGGACTTCAGCCAGCGGCGGCGGTTCATTTCGTTAGACATGTCGGTTGGGTTTGGGTCGGTCGGATTTGAAGCTGATTGGTAAGCAGTTGGCTCCGGTTGCCTTTTCAATTGATTAATTGGCCAAATATGGCCGGTTGTTTTTAAAAATGCGTATTTTATTTCAAATTTATTTTAATAGTGCGTATTTAATTTTATTGATTAGGGCTATGACGGTATAATATGTAGGTACGCAGTTCCTGGTCGATAAAGTCGGGCCGGTAGTTACTTTACCGCTGAAAATGCAGGCCGGGATTGATGCCCCGGCAACGGCATCCGTGGCATCAATCAGTGGCAGCGGCCGCCGCGGCGGTTCTGGCGCACTGCAAAATTATTCCTGCGGCCGGGTTTCGCCATTCTTAAACCCTGATTGGCATTCACCATTGGTCGTTGAATCTGACCACCGGCCAGGAACCTTGCAATCCAAGGGATTTTTTGTAGTTTCGACGCGTTATTTCCGCGCATTCCATGGCCGCAAAACCATCCGTATTCCTGCTCGTTCTGCTGCTCGGCGCCGCTGCCCGGGCGCAGTCGCCCGATAACTCCCCCGCCGCGCCACCACCCGACAGCGCCAAGTTTACCCGTTACCGCGTACCCAGCTTTGGCATCAGCGGGCCTTTGGGACGCGACCAGGCCCTTTCGCCGCTGCGCTACGCCGGAGTGGGGATGCTGGTGCACTGGAACTCGCTGCGAATCAAACCGCACCTGATCAAGCAGACGGTGGTCCGGGTGGGAGGGGCGGCTCTGTCCAACCAATCCAACGGCAACGCGCTCAGCCTGGCTCAGTTGGGTTTCGAATACAACCGGTACTACAAAGTGAAAAGCTACCGCGGGGATCGTTTGCGGCTGTTTGCGGGCGGGGGGGGCGATTTTTTTCTCAACCTGAAGGCGCTGAGCCAGAACGTAAACAACGCCGTCTCCTACGACTTCGCCCTTTCGTTGCGGGCCGCGGGTTTGTTGCAGTACGATTTCCGGTTGTTGAAACGGAAGTTTGTCCTCACCGAGGAATTGTCCATTCCCTTCGTCGGCATCCTGGCGCGGCCTCCTTTCTCCTGGGTGGTTCCCTACGATGCCTACGAGGAAGGCGGAAACTGGACCAACGCCTTCCGCGTAGTGAGCCTGGGCAATTACCGCCGGTTGCAAAACCGGTTGTCGCTGGACTGGTTTCCGTCGGAGCGGAAACGGCGCTGGGCCAGACACACCTTCGCCAGCAACTGGCGTCTTGCCTACGAATGGGAATTTCTGCAGATCAACCGGCCCAACAAAGTGCAGCTGGTTACGCCGGCCTTGCTGTTCGGCCGCGTCATGCGGTTTTAATCGATCAGCGCCCCGACCACGATGATTTTCACCCAACTCCTCCCACCCCGCTTCCAACCTCAACCGTTGAAAACTGCTTTCTGGTGCTTCGCCCTCCTGGTTACACTGCCGGCTTGTGAAAGGTTGCTGATTGAACCCGATCCGGCCAGTACCCCCGTGACTAACTTTGATCTGCTTTGGAAAACCGTGGACGAGAAGTATTCTTATTTTTCCTACAAGAACATTGATTGGAATGCCACCTATGCCAAGTACCGTCCCCTGGTGCGGAATGATATGCGCAGCGAGGAGTTGTTTGACATCATGGCCGACATGCTGTACGAACTCCGCGACGGCCACGTGAACCTGATATCCTCGTTCGACGTGTCGCGCAACTGGGAGTGGTACCTGGGCTACCCGCCAAACTATAACCCCGTCCTCATCGAGCGCACCTACCTGAACCGCGCCTACGAGATTGCCCAACCTTTCCGCACCCGCGTGATCGACTCGGTGGGCTACATCCGCTACGGCAGCTTCCAGTCCGGCATTGCCGGCTCGACGGTGGACCGCCTGGTGCGGAATTACGCCGGGCTGAAGGGCATCATCATCGACATCCGCGACAACGGCGGCGGCAGCATTGCCAACGTGGACGTGCTGGCCGGGCGGTTTACCAACGCCACCGTGACCGTGGGCTACACCCGCTACAAGCGCGGCCCCGGCCACGATGATTTTTCGCAACCCTACGCGCGCAAACTAAAGGCCGCCGGACGCCATTACCCCGGCCGGGTGGTGGTGCTCACCAACCGCTCGGCGTTCAGTGCGGCCAACGACTTCGCCTCGGTGATGGCCGAACTGCCCAACGTGACCCTCATCGGCGACCAGACCGGCGGTGGGGGAGGGGCCCCCTTCAGCAGCGAGTTGCCCAACGGCTGGCGGTTCCGCTTTTCCACCAACCAACTGCTCAACACCCGGATGGAGCAGATCGAGGACGGCGTGCCGCCCGACATTAAGGTGGACATGCGCAAAGCCGACGAAGACCTGGGTCGGGATACGATCCTGGAGACCGCGCTGGCGTTTCTGCGGTAAGACCGTTTTCGGGTCGAATCAAATTAATTTCATTTCGGGTGAAGGTGATTATAGACCATGATCAACGATCAAATCAACTTCAGGGAACCGGCCAGCCACGATTTGATCTGGCAGGAAACCATTGCCCAGAATTTCGGAATGCCTTCCGACAAGCTAACCGGTTCTCTCCTGCGCACGCTGGCCGCGACTAAGCCGGGGGGTACTTTGCTGGAATTAGGCACCGGAACCGGGATGGGCACGTGCTGGCTTTTGGACGGTATGAACGAAAGCGCCAGGTTGATTACCGTGGACAATGATGAGAAACCTTTGTCGGTAGCGCGTAAGCACTTGGGCAACGACCCCCGGATCGAAATACACCTGGACAAAGGCGAGAACGTCATCAATGGCTTACCAGCATCCAGCGTCGATTTGATATTTGCGGACGCCTGGCCAGGGAAATACAATCACTTGGAGGAAACGTTGGCTTTGCTGAAAGTTGGCGGTATCTATCTGATTGATGATATGCTGCCCCAACCCAACTGGCCGGATGGTCACCGTGAAAAAGCGGATCGGTTGGTCGAGTGGCTGGAGGCCAACGAGGAACTAACGATCACGAAGTTGAATTGGTCAACGGGCTTGATCATAGCGGTGAAAAAATAAAGATTTTCTCGCAGTACGTACCGTGAACATTGCTGGCTCTCTTCCGCCTTTAATCTTTTAATGTAAGTACGTGTTACTGAACACCAGAAGGACATGCCGATTCTTGAAGTGGCGATTTTACAAGTGA
>JACMKY010000339.1 GCA_014379925.1 Cytophagales bacterium
CTCAACATCGCCCTGCGCGACTGCGGGATCAACGCCTTCGCCATCGTAGGGGTGGCCACGGAAATCGGCATCGAGCCGACGGTGCGCCACGCCGCCGACCTGGGTTACATTCCGGTCATCGTGTCCGACGCCTGCGGGTCCGGCCACGAAGAAGCGGCCCAACGCTCCCTCGACAGCCTGGCGTTCGCGGGTGACGCAATCACGACGGACGTGGACACCCTCTGCGGCATTTTCGGCCGGATGCAATCGGTCCCGGATCGCTTGCCCGCCTGACTAAACCCATCAACGCCGGTTCGATCGCAGCGACGGCCGTTTCGCTCACCAGGTAAACTCATAAACTCATAAACTCATAAACTCATAAACTCATAGTGAAACCGACCATCGAAAAACTTCTCCGGGGCAACCAGGAGTGGGCAGCGGGAAAGCTGTCCGAAAAACCGGCCTTCTTCACCGATATGGCCAAGGGACAATCTCCCAAGTTCCTCTGGATTGGCTGCTCCGACAGCCGCGTGCCGGCCGAGCAGATCACCCAGACGGGGCCGGGCGAACTGTTCGTGCACCGCAACGTGGCCAACCTGGTGGTGCCCAACGACATCAACCTGCTGAGCGTGTTGCAGTACGCCGTGGAGGAACTGAAGGTGGAAGACATCATCGTGTGCGGGCACTACGGCTGCGGGGGCGTGAAGGCGGCCCTGGCCGGCCAGCCCATGGGTCTGATTGACCTGTGGATCGCCAACATCAAGGAATCGTACAACCACTACGAATCGGAACTCAAATCGCTGCCCGAAGAGGCCCGCACCCGCCGGCTGGTGGAGCTGAATGTGTTGGAGCAGATCAACAACCTGGGCAAGACGTCCGTCATTCAAAATGCCTGGGCGAAGGGCACCCGGCCCACGCTCAATGGTTGGGTCTACGATTTGGCTACCGGGAAAATCAACGTGCTGCACGAGGAAATTACCAACGCCGAGGCGTTGAAAACTGCTCGCGAGTTCGAGCGGAAACGCCGGGTTTGAACCGTGCCCGGTGAGCCGAGCCGCGGCAATTAGGCGGGTTGTGGATAAAATGGCCGATCGGTCTGAGCATTACCCTGATGTAGCCACTCCCGAAAAAGCACCCACCGCAACGGAGACATTCGTCCGAACGCTTCCCAGTAGAAAACGGCGGGGTATTTTCTTAAACGGACAAAAAAGCTAATTTTACGGCTTAATGGCTTCCTAATGGCCAATCCTTCCCGTTTACCGTGAAAATACCGCTGTTCCTTTCGGGCGTTGCCTGCTTGTTGTCTACGCTGCCGGGCCACGCCCAAACGGTAACCGTGCGGGACCAGACCACGCGACAACCCTTGCCGGGCTGCACCATCTACCGGCAACATCCCCCGGCATCCACCACCACCGACGCCAAAGGCCAGGCGGACTTTGCCCCCTTCCGCGGGGCCGACAGTGTTTTTTTCCGCCTCATCAACCACCAACCCGTCGCCTACAGTTACCGGCAACTGCTCACGAGGGAGTTTAGGGTTGACCTGGAGGAAGACAACATTTCGCTGATGGAAGTAGTGGTTTCGGCCAACCGGTGGGAACAGGCGCAGACTGAAGTGCCGCAGCGCATCGAAAAGATCAGCGCCCGGGAGATTGCCTTCCAGAATCCGCAAACCGCCGCTGACCTGCTGGGTTCGGGCGGGTACGCCTACATCCAGAAAAGTCAGCAGGCGGGCGGTTCCCCCATGCTGCGGGGATTTGCCACCAACCGCGTGATGATCGTAGTGGACGGCGTGCGGATGAACAACGCTATTTTCCGCACCGGCAACCTGCAAAACGTCATTTCACTGGACGCGGGTTCGGTCGAATCCGCGGAAATCCTTTTCGGGCCGGGTGCGGTTATGTACGGCAGCGATGCCATCGGTGGCGTGATGGACTTCCACACGGTTGGACCACGGCTTTCCACCACCGGCAAAACCCGGCTCACGGGAAGTGCCTTCAGTCGTTTCTCGTCGGTCAACGCCGAACGAACGGGCCACCTCGACCTGAACATCGGCCTGAAGAAAGTTGCTTTCACCAGCAGCCTCACCCATTCCGATTACGGCGACTTGCGTACGGGCTCCCGCGGAAATGCGTACTTTCTCCGCCCCGATTACCAGGAAAGGATCGATGGGGTGGATTCTCTCCGCGTGAACGCCGATCCCCAGCAGCAGGTGCAATCGGGTTACCGCCAGTACAACGTCCTGCAAAAGGTCCGGTTCAAGCCGGGTGAGGCCTGGGATCTGGAATACGCCTTTCACTATTCCGCCACGTCCGACGCCCCGCGATACGACCGTTTGTACCTGAAGGATTCCCCAGGCCGGTTCACCCACGCCGAATGGTACTACGGCCCGCAAAAATGGATGATGAACCGCTTGGGCATCCAGCACAACCGACCTTCGGGTTGGTACGATCGGCTGCGCCTCGTAACCGCCCTTCAACACTACGAAGAAAGTCGCCACGACCGCCGGCGAGGAAGCAGCCAGCGGCGCAACCAGGTGGAAACCGTCCGCGCGTATTCGTTTAATCTGGACCTGGACAAGGCGCTGGGCGAAAGTACCCGCCTCTTCTACGGAGCCGAAATCATCCACAACCGGGTGGGCTCCTCGGCCAACCGCGCCCACATCCGAACGGGTGAAACCACGGCCGCTGGTACCCGTTATCCCGACGGCTCCACCTGGCGTTCGTACGCCGCCTACGCCAGCCTGAAGCACAATTTTACGCCAAGGTGGATCCTCAACGCGGGTTCGCGTTACAGTTACTTCGCGGTGGATGCCACTTTCGACACCACGGCGCTTTCCCTGCCGTTTACCACCGCCCGCAACCGCCACGGTTCGCTGAACGGAAGCCTGGGCTTGGTTTACAAGGCATCGGAAACCGGGCAGTGGTACCTGAACGGCGCCACCGGTTTTCGCGCCCCCAACGTGGACGACATCGGCAAGGTATTCGAATCCGAACCTGGCTCGCTGGTGGTTCCCAACCCGGACCTGAAACCGGAGTACGCGTACAGTGCCGAATTCGGCACCGCCAAAACGGTTGGCAGTTTTCTGAAGGTGGACCTGAGCGCGTACTACACCTTGCTGGACCGGGCGCTGGCCCGCCGGAACTTCGCCTTCAACGGGCAGGACCGCGTGGAATACGAGGGGGAAACGAGCCAGGTGCAGGCCATTCAAAACATCACCCGGGCGAGGGTGTGGGGCCTTCAGGCGGGGACCGACCTGAACTTCGGCAAGGGCATCAAATTGTCCAGCATCCTCAGCTACCAACGGGGCGAAGAACAATCGGAAAACGACCTGGAGAACTACCCCCTGCGTCACGCCCCGCCCCTGTTTGGCAGCACCCACCTGGTATACGAACGCAAGAAATTCAAGTTCGATGCCTACGCGGTCTACAATGCCCGGGTGGACTACGGAAACCTGGCTTTGTCGGAAAGAGACGACAGTGCGCCCTACGCCAAGGATGCCAACGGGCAGCCCTTCGTTCCCGGCTGGTACACCCTCAACGTCAAGGCCGCCTGGTTCGTCAACCAACACCTCATCCTGAACGCGGGCTTGGAAAACCTCACCGACCAGCTTTACCGTCCCTACGCCTCCGGCATCAGCGCCCCCGGCCGCAACCTGATGGTCGCCCTGCGGGGCCAGTTGTAAACGCGGCGAATCCGCGCGGATGTCCGGTTCTATGCAGCCAGTCCCAACCCGCGAAGCTGGCCCAATCCGCCTTTCTCCGGGCCGGAAGCGTCTCCGTCCGGTTTCTTCGGACCGAGGCCAGCACGCCCACTTCCGTAGTAACGCCCTCCAGTGCCTTGGACCAGTACTTTATAGTCTTTTCCGTGGTCTTCTTCATCGTTTTTCGTTTGGCTTGACCCCAAGAAGCGGTTTGAGCTACTTCTTTTTTCACCTCCTATTCGATATTTCCTGTTCGACGTCCGGCATTTAAACCGGCCGGAGTGGCCACTGCCCCGCTTAGTTCTCCATTCTCACCTGCCGGACCAGAAAGATGGTGCCCAAGCCGAGCAGGGCCACCGCGGCGAACGACCAGCGCAGGCTGGCGGCTTGGGCAATGAAACCGATCAGGGGAGGCCCCAGCAGAAAACCCAGAAAACCGATCGAAGAAACCGCCGCCAGCGCCGCCCCGGTCGACATGATCCCGGATCGGCCGGCCGCTCCGTAGACCAGGGGAACAATCGTGGAAACGCCCATTCCCACCAGCAGGAAACCGACCGTTGCCGGAATCAGGTAAGGAAACAGCACCGCGGTAAACAATCCGGTCGCGATCAACGCCCCGTTCAACCCAATCAGCCGCTTGACGCCCACCCGAAAAGCCAGCCAGTCGCCGACGAAACGGCCGCCGGCCATCGTACCCATGAAGGCCACGTAGCCCAGCGTCGTCCATTCCCGGGGGGCATTGACGACCTTGTGGAAGTACACGCCGCTCCAGTCGAACATGGTGCCCTCGCAAATCATGGTGCAGAAGGCAATCAATCCCATCAATAGCAACTGACGATCGGGCCGCACAAACAGGGGCCGCGCTCCGTCGCCACCGGTGTCCTGCGGCAGGGCGTACGGGTAGGCCGCCACCACCAACCCGTAAGCAACGGCACTCACCAGACAAAAATGAACGAAAGGAGAAATGTCCAGCCGAATCAGCAACGTGCCGACGGCGGCGCCCGCCAGCCCGGCCAGGCTCCACAGGCCGTGGAAGGAGGCCATGATGGAACGTCCGTAAAGAACTTCCGTCCCCACCGCCTGCGTATTGATGGCGATGTTGGCCAGGTTGCCCCACATTCCGTACAGGAACAGGACGCCGGCCAGGTGCCAGGGCAACCCGACCCAACCAATCAGCGGCAAGGTGGACGCGTAGAGAATGGCCGCCACGATCATGGCGCGCCGGCTGCCGTAGCGGCCTACCAGCCAACCCACTACGGGAAGGCTGGTCATCAAACCCGCCGGCAGCGCCAGCAGCACCCCACCCAACTGGGCCTCGCTCAGGTGCAGCCGGGCCTGGATGTCGGGAATGCGGCTGGCCCAGGAAGCAAAACACAGGCCCTGGATAAAAAAGAACGTGCCGACGGACGCCCGAATGGCTTGACGCGGCAGTAACTCAACGGTTTGCGTAGACATAGCTTGCCCAACGGGCGGATTTACACGGTAAAAAATCAAGAAATGCGTTTGGTTGACCGGGCAGGATGGCTACCGGTTGGCTGATGAGAAGGTAAGGCGGTGCCTTCAAGGGATCGGATGCATCAATCCCTTCGCAAAGGTAAGGTGAAGCTATCCAGTATATTCTTAAACGAGAATATTTATCTACGAAACCGTTTGCGTAACTTGCCGCCTTTGGGCAGCCTTGTTTCCCCATCCAACGAATAACCCGGTCGGCGCGTGGAAAACATCGACATGAGAAGGCTGGCCCGGGACCTGAAACTCTCCGTTTCAACGGTTTCGAAGGCCCTGCGGGATAGCTACGAAATCAGCGCGGAAACCAAGCGAAAAGTGCTGGCCCTGGCGCACGAGTTGAACTACGTACCCAACCCCTACGCCAGCAGCCTGCGCCGGAAAAAGAGCAAAACCATCGCCGTGGTTCTGCCGGAAGTCACCGACAGCTTTTTTGCCCTGGCCCTCAACGGCATTGAATCGGTTGCCCAATCGAAGGGCTACCACGTGCTCATCTACCTCACCCACGAAACCGCCCCCAAGGAAAGGGCCGTTCTTCAGGACTGCCAAAGCGGAAGGGTGGACGGGGTACTGGTGTCTTTGTCGAGGGAAACCACCGACCTCGACCACTTCGAGGCCCTCTACCGGAAAGGCATCCCCACCGTATTTTTCGACCGGGTGCCGGAGGAGGCACCCACGGCCAGAATCCGCACCAA
>JACMKY010000340.1 GCA_014379925.1 Cytophagales bacterium
TCCGCCGCTGCGGTTGGACCGGTTCGCCGATTACGGGACCGCCGTCGGCGGATGCCGCGGTCGGCCGCTGCCGTGCGATTCGACATTCTTTTCCTTTCCCGTATCAACGCGCCTGGTGTTGCACCGTGGAATAGGCTACGCCGAAGTGAGGCGGCAAGCCTACGTGCGGAAAAGCGGTTTGGAGGGCAATCCGGATAATGGCCATGTGGTGGACGGCGTGTTCGATGTTGTAAAGCAATTCCCGGTAGTAGGAAGAATCGATCACCACGCCCTCCCGCGCCGCCGGGGAATAAGCGGCTTCCAGGCGCAGGGGTTGGTTGTCGGCGTAGGCTCCCACCAGCACCGACATCGCCCGGAGTCGGTCGATGGCCACTTGCGGTTCATTTTCCAGGGCCACCTCCCGGTGGCGCCGGTCGTAGTTGAGTCCGCCCGATGCGTAAGCGGCCAGCACCAGTTCGTAAAATTCAACGATGTGCCGCAGGTGTTTGCCAATGGACTGGTTGGAAAGCACCCCCAACGGCCGCGCGTATTCCTCGGCACTGAGGTTTTCGGCCACGACGATGAGTTGGGCGAACACTTCGGCGGATATTTCCTGTAGTTTCATGGGGTTGCTGGGTTAGCGCCATTTTTACCGACTGCCCGTGGGCAGGCGCCAAACGGTCGGTTTTCGTACCGGAAGTGATCAGTTGACGTTGACGAAGTTGCGCCAGTGCTGGTCGGCCTGCTGGTGCAGCTTCGCCTCGTTCTTGTTCCACTTGGGCAGGGTATTGTTGAAGGTGGAATGGTAGAAGAGCAACAGCTGGCCGTCTTTTACCTTGAAGGTTTCGGGATCAATGGAGACCTTTTCCCCGCTGTCGCCCATGGCGTAGGCGCACCAGCCCCCGTAAGCCGGTTCGTAGCGGGCGGGATTTTTTTTGAAGGCTTCCAGGTTTTGCTGGGAAGCAAAGTAATACGTGGCATTCTGGTATCGATAGGCGTGGTTTTCCGCCCCTCTCAAGGCGCGGTTGCCCGTGAAGTAGGCCACCGGGTCGTAACCCTGAATGGCCAGGCCGTTTTCGAGGTTAACGTGTTTCCGGCCGGCGTTGGGCGCCGATTGAGCACAAATGGAACCAGGAACCAGCCCCAGTAGCAGAGCAGCAATCAGGAAGCGGCAGGATGGATTCGAAGCGCGGGCAGAACGGGGATTCATAAAATCGGAAAGGCGGGTTGGTTTCGATCTTCCCGTTGCCAAACGGGTGCCACTTCGCAGAACATTGGCAAAAACGCGTTCCAGACCCACCAGAAGCCGCTTTCCACCGGAGGGCAAACAAGCGCACCATTCGCGTTGCCCACCAGATTCACGATATGCAGTGACCTTGCCGAAATTTCAGGGATTGGGGCACGCCTCCGCGGCCTTCGGACGGAGTGCGCGTTGCGTGAAAAGTTCTTCGTTGACTTTGAGAGGCAACTATTCGTCCGGAACCAGTTCGCTTTGACAACCGGTACGGGCTTTGACCAGGGAAGTGAACGCGATTAACCAAAAACAAGGTGCTCCGTTATCCATTTGCCAATCCGTACCCGAGCGTGAAGAAGCGGTTCAAGTGGTGGCTGATTCTCTTGGCGACCGTACTGCCGTTGGCGCTCCTTCCCCGGTGCATCTCCCTCCGGATGTCGGACGAAAAGGTCCGGTCCTACTTTGCCAACCGCAAGGACCAGCCTTCTTTCCATTTCCTGAAGGTCAACCAGCGAAGCGTACACTACGCGACCATTGGCGCGGACACGTTGCCCACGGTGGTATTCGTGCACGGTTCGCCCGGTTCCTGGGATGCCTTCATCGCCTTTTTCAAGGATTCCTCCCTGTATCGGCAAGCCCGCCTGGTTTCCGTAGACCGCCTGGGTTTCGGAAAATCCGGTTTGGGTAACCCCGCGCCTTCGCTCAAGGAACAGGCCGCCGTGCTGGCCCCTTTGTTGCGCCCGGGGAAGTCGGGTCAGCTGCCCATCCTGGTGGGTCATTCGTTGGGGGGACCCGTAATTGCCCGCCTGGCGATGGATTACCCGCAACGGGTCGGCGGCCTGATCCTGGTAGCTCCCTCGATTGACCCGGCCCTGGAAAAGTGGGAATGGTACCGACAAGTGGGAAAATTTTTCCTGGTCCGCCAGTGGTTGCCCGTGGAGATGGACGTGAGCAACCAGGAAATCCTGCCCCTCAGGCAGGAACTGAACCGAATGAGGTCCGGTTGGCGGAAAATACGGGTGCCGGTAACCGTCATTCAAGGGGAGGAGGACCGGATGGTGCCCCCCGGCAACGCGGTTTTTGCCCGGAGGGTACTGGTGAACGCCCCGTTGAAGGTGGTGATGGTACCGGGGATGAATCACTTCATTCCCTGGCGCCGCCCCGATCTCATCAAGAACGCCATCCGGAGCCACCTCGGGGAAGACCGCATCCCGCACTGACGTACGAATGATGGTGGTAGAGAATACTTCGTGTTTTGTGACGCAAAAACCGATAAGAGTTGGCAAAAGTACTACCTTTGCCGGACGTTTAAGGTTTGCCCCCTCCACAAGGGCAATGAAAAGGGAACACCGGTGCAAATCCGGGGCTATTCCCGTAGCTGTAAGTTCGATTACCAGCCGACGATAACCACGCCACTGCCTTCGGGTGGGAAGGCCTCGCCGGTCGAACAAGCCAGAAGACCTGCCTCAAACGAATTCATGGTTCGAGCTTTCGGGTAAAAAGCCGGGGATGAAAGACGCTTTTCGGTGGGATGGCCTGACCGCTTGCGCGGTTATTGACGGGTGAAGTACCCCGTCGGTCTTTTGTTTTCACTTTCCGACGGCTCATTATTTAATCAGCTTTTTTGATTGATGATGAGCAAGATCACTACCTGGCTACCAGCCTGTTGGACTGTCTTCGGTCTACCCAGCCTGGCGCAAAACAATCCCGATTCATCCCTGGTGCGCTCCCGGCAACTGGACGTCGTTACGGTAACGGCTAACCGAGTCGAGCAAAAACTCTCCCAAACCGGCAAGGTCGTCACCGTGCTCCCGGATTCGGTACTGCAACGCTACGCTGCCCAATCGGTGAGTGAGCTCCTGTCGCGCCAGGCCGGGGTGCAAATTGTGGGGGCCAACGGACCGCTGGGTACCAACCCCGACATTTACCTGCGCGGTGCCTCGGCGGGAAACACGCTGATTCTATTGGATGGCCTTCCCGTCTACGATCCCTCGGGTACGGCCAATACCTTTGACCTGAACCTGCTGACGGTCGGCGAATGCGACCGCATCGAGATTCTGCGGGGTGCCCAATCCACCACCTACGGCTCGGACGCCGTGGCGGGGGTGATCAGCATTTTTACCCGGCGGGGGAATGCCAACGCAACCGACCGGAAGCCGCCGGGCGGCGATCTGCCAAGCGTAACGGCTTCGCTCAATTACGGAACCTACCGTACTTTCCGGGGAACCGTTGGGGTGAGTGGCCAGGCCGAAAAATTCTCCTACCACGTTCAGTATACCCGCTTGTCATCGGCGGGATTTTCGGCCGCTACCGACCGCACGGGTCAGCAGACGTTTGATGACGACAGTTACCGACAAAACGCCCTATTGGCCAACCTGACCTGGCAAGTGACTCCCCAGTTGAGTTGGCAATTACGGGGTTTGACGACGGCCTACGCCGCCGATCTGGACGCGGGCGCCTTTGCCGACGAGAAGGATTTTACGTACCGTAGCCAGTTTAAGCAAGTTGCCACTGGGTTGACCTACCAGCACCGGCGCGGTGGGTTGGTCGTCAACGGTGGCTTGAGCGACAGCCGCCGGACCTACCAAAACGATTCGGCGACCGTGGAGATGGGGGCCTCGGAGCGGTATTCCTACCAGCAATACGGCGGACTGGCCGCGTTCGCGGAGGCATACCACCGCCTGAAAGCCGGTCGCTGGGGCGAGCTGCTGACCGGGGCCGACTACCGGTTTAGCAATACCGATCAAACCTATCTCTCCATCAGTTCGTACGGACCTTACCAGTCGCCTCCCATCGGGGCCGACACGGCGCGCATTGGTCAGTTGGGGGTGTACGCGACGGGTATCGCAACGCCCTACCGGGGCCTGTCGGTGGAAGTGGGTGGTCGTTACAACCGCAATTCACTGTACGGCAGCGTCTTCACCTACTCGTTCAATCCGTCGTACCTGCTGGCCAACCGCCTGAAGGTGTTCGTAAACCGGTCGTCGGGCTTCCGGGCACCCACGCTCTACCAGCTTTTCTCCCCCTACGGCAACCAAACGCTGCAACCGGAGCGCAGCCAGTCCACCGAGGCCGGTCTGCAAGTCTTCTCCCCGAGCCGCAACGCCTGGGTGCGGGCCGTCTATTTCGACCGCCGGATCCGGCAGGTAATCTTCTTCGAGTCCCTCAACGTGGCCCCCTACGGCCGTTACATCAACTTCGACCGCCAGCACGACCACGGTTGGGAACTGGAAGGCCAGGCCGGGTTTGGTCGGCTGCGGCTGACGGGCAACCTGACCCTGCTCGATGGGGCAGTCACTACCCAGTCCGCCGGACGAGATACGACTTACAACAACTTGTTGCGGCGCCCCAAAACGCAGGTGAACGTGAGCGCGGACTACCATTTTACGCCGAGCTGGCTCCTCAGTGCCACCCTGCGTTCGGTCGGTGACCGTCAGGACCGCTTCTTCAATTCCCAAACGTTCGGAACCGATCAGGTAACGCTACCGGCCTACGCCACCATCGATCTGCGGGCGGAAGGGAAAGTCAACGCGCATTTGCGGTTGTACGCCGACGTGCGCAATCTTTTCAATCGGACGTACAACGATGTATACGGATATAATACCCGCCGCCGAAACGCCAACCTGGGTGCACGGTTCACTTGGTAATTCTTCCCCTTTCTACGCTTGGTCATGAAACAACCCTTGAATCCCCGCCTCCCGGTGCTGCTGCTGTTCATTGGACTGGCGGCGGCCCTGCGCATTGCCAATGCGGCCCACTGCTCGCCGATGGCCAATTTCACTCCCCTGGGGGCAATGGCTCTCTTCGGCGGATCCTACTTCAGCCATCGCTGGAAAGCCTTCGCTCTGCCGCTGTTGACCTTGTGGCTGAGCGATCTGGTCATTAACGTCGGGCTGTACAAGGGTCAGTTCGGCATTATGTACGAGGGCTGGTACTGGATCTACGGCATTTTTGCCCTCCTCGTCTGGTGTGGTAAGCGGCTCTTGGAGCAGGTATCGGTTAAAAATGTTCTCCTGGCATCGCTGGTGGCCTCCCTCTCGCACTGGCTGCTGGCCGATACGAGTGTGTGGCTGGGGGGCGGGACCGACTTGCGCACCCAACTGCCGCTGAGTCGTGACCTGGCCGGCTGGCAGCAGTGCCTTTGGCAGGGCGTGCCCTACCTGCGTAATTTCCTGGTCGGTACCCTGCTTTACAGCGCGGTATTGTTTGGCGGCTTTGAGTGGCTGCAAAACCGTTATCCGAAGCTGGCCGTAGCCTGAACGTTGGCGGTAGTCCGCATTCAATCGCTTGGTTCACCCCCCGTTGCTTCCTTTTTCGTCGGTTCTTTTGGCCGGAAGCGGCCACCTTATCTTTCCCGCATGAAAGCTTGTTCGTTCTTGCCCGCCGCCACCCAAATGGTCTATGACATGGGCTTGCAGGATCTGCTGCACGGCGTTACTTTCGAATGTCCCCCGCCCGCCCGCGCCGACAAAGCCATCCTGGTGCGGTGCGTACTGGAAGACCACCACTACTCCAGCGAGGAAATTGACCGTATTTTCTCGGCCGCCAAAGCCGAGGGCCGCAGTTTGTACTACCTCGAAGAGGAGGCCCTCCACCGGATTGCCCCCGACGTGGTCTTCACCCAGGACGTGTGCGAAGTCTGTCAGATTGATACCAAATGCACCCAGGCCGTGCTCGATCGCTTGCCCAAGCTGCCGACCGTGGTGCCTTTGACGCCCCGCAGCCTGACCGACGTCTTTGACACGGCCGTAACCATTGCTTCGGCACTGGGTCGGCAAGAAGCGGCCTACCCGTATCTGCAAGGCCTGCGCAACCGCATTGATGCGGTGATCGACCGGCTGCGGGCCAGTCGCGCCCTGCCCAAACGGGTAATGCTGATGGAATGGATGGCCCCCATCTACAACTGCGGCCACTGGATTCCCCACCAGATTGCCTACGCGGGGGGAATCGACATGCTGGGCAACCCCTCGGGCGACAGCCGGGTGACGAGTTGGGAGAAGGTACGCCGGTATGACCCCGAAGTGCTGGTAATCGCGCCCTGCGGCTTCAACACCGAACGCACGATCCAGGAACTCCCCCTGCTGGAAGGGCAAGTTGGCTGGTCGGCGTTGCGGGCGGTGGCCGACCGCGCCGTCTACGTAGCCGACTACGACTTGTTTACCCAACCCTCGGCGGCAACTTTGGTGGACGGCATTGAGCTGCTGGCGGCTTGCTTCCACCCCGACTTGTTTTGCGTGCCAACCCCCTTGCAGTCCAAAATTCACCCGATTTATGCCCGCTCAAACGTATCTGCACCTGATTACGGGTGGGGCGCGTAGCGGCAAAAGCCGCTACGCCCAGCAGTTGGCCCGCGGGTGGAGTGAAACCCCCGTTTACGTGGCCACCGCCCGGGTCTGGGACGAGGACTTTGCCCAACGGGTGAGCCACCACCGGCAGGACCGCGGCCCGGAATGGACCCTCTTCGAGGAACCGCGCCATCTTAGCCGCCTGCCTTTAGCCAATCAGGTCGTGGTGATTGACTGCGTAACGCTTTGGCTGACCAACTTTTTCGTGGACACCCGCCAGGACGTACCGCAATCGTTGCATCGGTTCAAAGGGGAGATCGACGCGTTGCGGGCGCTACCGGGACGGTTCATTGTGGTGACCAATGAACTGGGGATGGGTGTTCACGCCGAAACCGCCGTGGGGCGGGCCTTCACCGACCTACAAGGTTGGGCCAACCAGTACGTAGCCACTCAGGCCGACGCCGTTACGCTGATGGTGAGTGGGTTGCCGATGCCCATCAAGACGCCCCCGTGACAAAGACGACGCTGATGAACTGGCGTGGTGGCAAGGATTCTGCGCTGGTGGTGTGGTGCGTGCTTCAAAATGGGCAGTACTGGGGCAGAGAAAACGGCGAGTTCCACACATTCGTCTACCAGGCCCCTTACTTTGAGACGCCCATCGATTTCCGGATTGGCGAAACGGTACCGGGTTAGGCCCGGAGTTGCTTGCTTGGTAGTTTTTTCACCCAATCCGCGGGGCGACCCCGCACCCATTCTTGAAACCATTCCACATCCTCCCGCCCGATTCGGCCATTGTTGCGACCATTCAGCAAATCATTGACCACAAAACCAAGCCGCCCGGTGCGTTGGGTGACCTGGAGGACCTGGCCTTGAAGGTGGCCACGATCCAACAAACTCCTTCCCCCGTGCTTCGTCAACCGCACCTGGTTATATTCGCCGCCGACCACGGCATTGCCGGGGAAGGGGTGAGTCGCTACCCGCCCGAAGTGACGCGCCAGATGGTGTTGAATTTCCTGGCCGGCGGGGCGGCCATCAATGTGTTTTGCCGCCAACACGGCATTGTCCTCCGCATCGTGGATGCGGGGGTGAAGGGAAGCTTGGCGGACCATCCCCAACTGATTGACGCCAAGATGGCCGACGGCACGCAGAATTTCGCTCGGGAACCGGCTATGACGGTTGAACAGTGCGAACGGGCGCTGGAAAGGGGGAGTGAGGTAGTGGATGGGATCGTCCGGACGGGGTGCAACGTGGTGGGTTTTGGGGAGATGGGCATCGGCAACACGTCGGCAGCAGCGGTGTTGATGCACTTGTTCACCGGCCAGCCGCTGGCCAAATGCGTGGGACGCGGCACGGGGCTCGACGACCAACAGTGGGCGCGCAAGTTGTCGGTTCTGGGCCAGGCCGTCGGGCGTTACGCCCCCTCGCAAACCCCGTTACAGACGCTAGCCACCTTCGGCGGCTTTGAAATCGTTCAACTGTGCGGGGCCATGCTGCGGGCGGCCGAGAACCGAATGCTGATCCTGGTGGACGGCTTCATCGCGAGCGTGGCATTGCTGGTGGCGCGGCAGTGGAGTCCGGCCGTGGTGGACTACTGCGTATTCTGCCACCAGTCCGCCGAAAGCGGCCATCGTGGACTGCTCGATTTTATGGGTGCCCAACCCTTGCTGCGGTTGAACTTGCGGCTCGGTGAGGGAACCGGCTGCGCGTTGGCCTACCCAATCCTGCAATCGGCGGTGCTTTTTCTGCGCGAAATGGCTTCCTTTGAAACCGCGGGTGTGAGCCAAAGTCCATGAAGAACCAGCTCCGTCAACAGGTCCGCCTTTTCTTCACGGCGGTGATGTTCTACACCCGCCTGCCTTGTCCGGCCTGGGTGGGGCATTCGGCCGACTACCTCCCCCGGGCCACGGTCTATCTCCCCGTGATTGGCTGGATCGTGGGGGGCTGGACCGCCCTGGTGTACACGGTTTGCGCGTTGGTTTTGGGCGTCGATACCGCGGTTGTGCTCAGCATGATCGCCGGCGTTTGGCTGACGGGCGCTTTCCACGAGGACGGCTGGGCCGATGTGTGCGACGGCTTTGGTGGGGGTTGGACCAAACTGCGCATCCTGGCGATCATGAAGGACAGCCGCGTGGGTGCCTACGGGGCAATCGGTCTGGTGCTGATGCTGATGCTCAAATTCTTTTCCCTGCGGACCCTGGCCGGTTCGCAACTGGTTCCGGCGCTGTTGGTGGGTCATTCGCTGAGCCGAACTACCGCGCTGACGTTGATTTACTCGCACGCGTACGTTCGGGAAAACGAGGATAGCAAGGCCAAACCCGTGGCCAAGGGCCTGCACTTCGGGGAGCTTTGCGTCGCCCTGGGGCTGGGTTTGCTCCCCCTGGCGGGCCTGGTTGTCTGGCAGGGCCAAGCCGGTCTGCTGCTGGTGCTGATTCCGTTGCTGGGATTGAAGCTTTACCTGGGCTGGTACTTCACCAAGTGGATCGGGGGCTACACGGGCGATTGCCTGGGCGCTACCCAACAGCTGGCCGAAGTGGTCACGTACTTGTTTTTCAATGCCCAGTTGACGATGAATAACTGACGGGGTAGGGAATCGTATTCGCTCGGAAAAACCGCCGTTGCCGGCACAGTCACTGGCAATTGACTGGTCGGGATCAGGAAGGTTGATTGCGGCGTCGGGTTTTAGCGCACCATCGCATTTCGTCACCGCGTCCAACGGAGAAAAGATCCCCGGGGTGGTGCGCAAAAGTCAGAACCGCAGGAGGATGCCCGCCGAACTGCCCGAGAAGGTCAGGTTGTCGAACAGGCTTTTGGATTGACCCAGGTGATGGTGGTGAACCAGGTAAGAAGCCACGTCGAACACCAGCAGGAAACCGCCCTGCAACACCACCGACCGGCCGAAGCCGCGCAGCTGATCGTGCTGCTTGCCCGCCCCGAACCGGTTGGCCCGCTCCGTCAGGTAGAGACCACCCAGCACGTAGCCCACGTCGAGTCCCGCGTTGAACAACAGAATCTTCTCCGTCGAATACTGCGCCTTGAGCGAAGCAAAGGCACCGAGCGCACCCGGATCTTCGCGGAGTGCCTGGTAGTAGCCAAACCCCGCCAGCGTCAGGTTGACCACGTTCCAGTAGAGGTTCATCCGGTGAAAATACCGGTCCTGGCCCCCGACCTGGCCCGCGCGAAGGACGCTTACCCCCACGTTGCCCACCGCCCACGTACCCAGGGCGATCACGCCGAGCCGGTTGAGCTCGACCCGCCGCCGGTTGAACGCCGTCAGGTCGGACGGGGAGGTCTGGGCCGTGGCCCAACCGGAGATCAGCAACCAGCCAAGCAACGCGCAAGAACAGCCGGCAAAACGGAAAGGAGCGGGACGGAGCATAAAAAGGGTGAGGAAATCCGGGAATAAAGGTAGGTTTTTTCGGGGAATTTCGAGCCGGGCCGGACCCCCGGAATCGGTTCGTCAACCGACGGTTTTGCCGCCCCAGGTCCGTGGCGTACTGCGCAGGCACTCCACCCGGCTTTCCCGGCGGGAACGATTGCCGGGTTCCCACCGGACCGAAGCGGTTGGTTACCCGGGTTTGGCCGGGGGATGAACCGGGAAAAAAACGCCGCCGGCCACGAAGAAAAAACGCGGCCGTACACATCCTTTCCGCCGGAAAACCGTATCCGAAATCATCCGTTCACTTTTTTACCAGATAAACGTTATGAAACTCGAGACGCTCAGAAACTTGTACATTTCGCAGCTACAGGACATCTACAGCACCGAAAAGCAAATCGAAGCTTCGTTGCCGAAATTGGCCCGGGCCGCTTCCAACCCGAAGCTAAAGGCTGGCTTTGATAAGCACCTGGCCGAAACCAAAAACCAGGCCAAGCGACTGGAGCAGATTTTCCGCTCGCTGGGGATATCCTCCGGCAACGATACGTCCCCGCCCATGATCGGACTGGCCGCCGAAGGCCAGGAAGTGATTCGCAGCAGCGGCGATGACCACGTGCAGGATGCCGCCCTGATTGCCGCCGCCCAGAAGATTGAACACTATGAGATCGCCAGCTACGGCACCTTGTTGGCCTACGCCAAACTGTTGGGCGATGTTGACTCCGCCAAACTGCTGAAAGCCTCCCTGGAAGAAGAAAAAGCCACCGACAAACGGCTGACCATCCTGGCGGAAGGCCTGGTCAACCGCCAGGCGGTGCGCGCCAGTGGGTACGGAGGCGGTGGGTTCGGGGAAGAAGACGGGGGCTTGTCCTTTCTGGGAATTCTGTTGGGTGCCGCCGCCGGGGTAGCCGCCGGTATGTTGCTGGCTCCCACCACCGGCGAGGATGCCCGCAAGAAACTGCTCGAGGGAGCGCTTGCCCTCTGGGATCAGTACGGTGGAAAAGCCGGCGAACTGGCCGATGTCGCCCGCACTACCTTTCAGAAGGTAGCGGGTCAACCCCAGGAAGTCAACGACGGTGGTCAATAAGCAGTCGTAAGTACGGAGTTGCCAGTCATACGCAGCGCCAAGCATGGTGAGTCCATTGTTCGGGTAAACAAGAAGGATCGATTGTTCTCGGATCGGTGCTTAGCCGACGGAGGCGAATAAACTGAACCTGCCCCACGGCTACGAAAAAGGCGACCCGCGGGTCGCCTTTTTCGTAGCCGTGGGACGGACCAACGGCCCGGGCTGGTACGAAAAATTTTAACCATCTTTTCACGCTGAAAATCCTGGTTCGGATACGTTCAGCTATCCCTTCCGTCCTGGTGGGCTTTTCGAACCGCGTTACCCGTTCTGGGGGGGAAGGTGCTGTTGGTCGCCCTCCCACGAAAAAGCGTCCATGGTTCGTTGCAGAATACCCCGCAGCTTTTCCATAGTCGCCAACGACACCTCCACCTCACTGTAATGCCCGTTTTCCGCGGATATCCCGTACCGGGTTCCCCACTGCTCATTCAGCGCCGGAATGCCCCCTTCCGCAGCGGGAGCCAATTGGTCGCGGAAGGGTTCCGGATGGGTTTGCTTCTCTCTCCGTAGCCCCTTCGCCCGGTCTGCCACCCGTTGGAGACTGTCGCTTACGCTGGTCAGATCAGGAAAGGCACGCCGGAATTCCTGGTGGCGGTCGGTCAAGTCACCCGGACAGCCCGGGGTATCGCTCAGCAGTTGCAAGGTCTTGCCGAACGCATCCAAGGCATAGACGAAAGCGCGCGCGTGGATGACGATTTCCGTTCGAAGGAATCCGGCCGGCAGTTCGCCGTTTTGCCACTTGGTCCGCTTGAAACGGGCTTCCGTTTCAAGGTTGATCTGGTCTTGCGTCTTACAGTCAAGATCGGCGTCCAGGGCCAGGTATTTGCTCGTCAGCTCCGCGTGTATTTCCCGTTTTTGCTCCTCATCCGCTGGGCGTCCTTCCAGTAACTGACGCAAGCGTTGCTTGGTGGAGGAGGCATCAAAGGCGATGAGCGAAACGTTGGCCTCGTAGAACTGAGACGTCAGAAAATCCAACCGGCGCCGGTTCTCTTCGGATTGAACCGGTCCTTCTTCCCCAATTTTCAGGAAAGACCCGGGTACGGTTATTTCAAGAATGCGCATCTTTTTGCGGGAGAATGAGGGACAAGGCGATCATAAACGACGTTTAAAATTCCCTTAAAGAGCTCATTATAAGCACTGATTAACTCACCAACTTAAATGACGGATTGCGGACTCCGGCCTGCTCATCGGCTGTTGGCGTACATTTCGAAGAGGCGGTTCTGGTAGGCCTCCTCCTTCAGGCGTTCCTTGTCCACCGGCACCACGCCCACGTACTCGCACACCAATCCGCCGCCCAGGTTGGCTAGCCCGGCCAGCAGGCGCGGCGGCAGCCGCAAGGCCAGGCACAGCGCCGCGATGCTGATGACCGTATCGCCCGCGCCCGAAACGTCGGCGATCTGGCGGATGTGGGCGGGCAGCAAGTGCCTTTCGTCGTCGTAGTCGATGTAGACGCCTTTTTCCGAGAGGGTGATGAGGGCGGCTTTGAGTTGCAGTCGCTGCTTCAACAGGCCCGTGGCGTAGACCAGTTCGGCGGGGTTGTCGGCGTTGAAGTCGATCTGCAATCCTTCGCGGAGTTCCTTGAGGTTGGGTTTGAAAAGGGTAGCATTCTGGTAATGCACGAAGTTGCGCTTTTTGGGGTCCACCACCGTGGGAATATTCCGCTTTTCGGCAAACCGGATGATTTCCCAGATGGTTTCCTTGCTCAGCACGCCCTTGTCATAGTCCTGAAAAAGAACAACGTCGCAGGTGGGGGCCAGCTCCTTCACGCGCCGGATCAGGGCCTTGCGTTCTTCCTCGTTGAGCAGCGCGTCCGTTTCCGAATCAATCCGCAAAATTTGCTGCGAACCCGACAGGACGCGGTTCTTGACGGTAGTGATGCGTTCTTCACTTTGAAGAATGCCTTCGTTGGTCAGCTGATTTTCGGCCAGCAACGTCAAAAACGTCTCCCCGTCCACGCCCGTGCCGATCACCGAGCAGAGGACTGGCGTCGCCCCCAGCGACTGCACGTTCAGGGCCACGTTGCCGGCCCCGCCCAACCGCCGCTCGCGCCGCTGCACGTTCACGATGGGCACCGGTGCCTCGGGTGAAATGCGCTCGACTTTGCCCCATAAGTAGGCATCCACCATCACGTCGCCGATGATCAGCACCCGCAACCGGTTGAAGGCCCCGAAGATTTCCTCGATGGATTGGAAAGTCATTGTTCAGCAGGCAATGGGCAGTGGGCAATGGGCAGTGGGTAGTAAGATAGCAAAAACAAAATAAAGAGGAAAATGGGTGAATTGGCTGGCACTTCCTACGTTCCTGGTAACTGCACTCCCCACCTTTATTGCCAACTGCCCATTGCCAACTGCCCATTGCCTACTGCCCACTGCCTATTGCCAACTACCTACTCCTTCATCAGTGCAATTTGGTCAAGGTTTCCTTCACCCGCCGGATGGCTTCCTTGAGGTTTTCCTCGGAAGCGGCGAAGGATATCCGGATGCATTCGGGCGCCCCGAACGCCTCGCCCGTCACCAGCGACACGTGCGCTTCGCTGAGCAGCCACAGGCAGAGGTCCTCGGCGGTGTGGAGTGTGGTTTTGCCGTCGGTCTTGCCCAGGTAGTAGCGGATGTCGGGAAAGAGGTAAAAGGCCCCGTCGGGTACGTAGGTCTTCACGCCCGGGATGTCGCTCACCAGGGCTACCACCAGGTCGCGGCGGCGGCGGTAGGCTTCGGCCATGGCCCGCGTGGGTGCCATGTCGGTGTAGGCGACCACCGCCGCCCGCTGAGAAATGGAGCACGTACCGGAAGTGACCTGCCCCTGGATCTTGTCGCAAGCGTCGGCGATCCACTTGGCGGCGGCGATGTAGCCCACGCGCCAGCCGGTCATGGCAAATCCCTTGGAAAAACCGTTAACCGTGATCACCCGATCCCGGAGGTAATCCAGCGAACCGATGCTGAAGTAATCGTCGTGGAAGCGGATGTATTCGTAAATTTCGTCGGCCAGCACGAAGATGTTTTCGTGGCGGGCCACCACCCCGGCAATGGCGGTCAGCTCCTCTTTCGAAAACACCGCGCCCGTGGGATTGCAAGGCGAGGAATACATCACCAGTTTGGTGCGGGGCGTAATGGCGTTTTCCAGTTGTTGTGCCGTGGCTTTGAACCCGTTCTCGAAGCTGCCTTCCAGCAGCACCGTCACCCCTTCGGCCAGCTTCACGATTTCACTGTAGCTCACCCAGTAGGGAGAAAAGATGATTACTTCATCGCCCGGATTCACCAGTGAAAGAATCACGTTGGCCAGCGATTGCTTGGCCCCGGTGGAGACCACGATGTTTTCCGCCTTCCAGTCCAGGTGGTTCTCCCGGCGCAACTTGTCGGCAATGACCCCGCGCAGGTCCGCGTACCCGGGCACGGGCGTATACCAGGAAAAGCCTTCGTCGATGGCTTGCTTGGCCGCTTCCTTGATGTGGGCGGGGGTTTGGAAGTCCGGTTCCCCGATGCTGAGGTTAATGACCTGGACGCCCTGCGCACCCAGTTCGCGGGCCTTGCGCGACATGGCCAGGGTTTGCGATTCGGACAGGGCGTTGATCCGATCGGACAACAGGGAGTAGGTTTGGCTGACAGACATGGGGAGTTCGATGGAGTTTACGGGTTTATGGGTTAGCGGGTAGATACGTTATTCATCGACTCATCGACTCATCGACTCATAAACTCTCTCACTCATAAACCCATTGGACGCGAACCGGGCAAAAGTACGCAGATTGCGGATTTCCCCAAAAGATATACGTCCCCAATTCTGCGCCTGATTTTGTCGGAGCCGCAACAGTCGGAGACCCCCACTTGACCGGGGAGAAGGGGAAAACTGCCGGTGCGTGCTGCCAACGGATTTTCGTCAACGAACGGAAGTAGCCGCTTTGGGTCAATCTGAAAAAAGAGCAATGAATCCCACCACCGGAGAATACACCCGGTGGTGGAGTCAGCCTTTCGAACTAGGAAAGCCGCGCCCCCACTTTTTCCAGCAGCCGCTTGGTGGCCGTGATGCCTTCGTACTCGGTCAGGTACTTGCCTTTGCCTCCCATCATGGTATTGAGGAAGGCCCCTTCGTACTCAACGCCGATGAATCCCTTGAATCCGGAATCTTTCACGATCTTCAGCATCCAGGCAAAGTCGGTTTCCGTGTCATTGCCCTTTTCGTCGAAGACGTGCATTTTGGCGCTCACGCCCTTGGCATAGGGCATCATCCTGGTCACCCCGTCGTACTTGTTGTATTCCCGGATCACCTTGGTTTTGGCGTAGGCTGCCATGGTTTGGGCTTCCGGGTCGGTTCGGCGGACGAAGTTGCCAAAATCCGAAACGATTGTTGGCACACCTTTGGATCGGCGCAACTTTCAAAAAAAGATACTGGGCCTGGGCTATCTGAAACGGTTGGAGGAGCGGAAAGTCATCGGGGCACACAAGTCGCCTTACCTGTACCAGTTTGACAAACAACGATACGACCAGGCACTGGAAGAGGGACTCAGGTTCGGATACTAGGGCGTACGGACAATTAGCGCAGCCAATCCAGGGCCGCGGCGATATGCCAAAACGCCAGAAAAGACACCACCGTTTTTTACATCTTAAAAAAGGATCCAATAATTGCGACGAAGCACGAGGAGGAAAACCTTGGTTCACCTTTGAAGGTGCTACCCCTTCAGCAAAGAACTTACGGGATCAGTGGAGGAAGTCCTTTCAGCCGCCGCTCATCGTAGATGAAATCTTCCACCGGGAGCATTCTCGCTTTGGCTGCCTCGGGATGAAGGGGATTGATCAGGTCGTTCCGCTCCTGAGCTTGACTTTAGCCTTAAGCAGCCCAAGCTAAGGCGTTCTGCCATAACTGGAACTGCTGTTGACTCATTTTTACGTGTACCACATCTTTTGCCGACGTGCAAAAATTCATTTCCTGCCATAAGCAACGTCTTACCGCAGCCAATGCGTCGCTGAAGGTTAAGTTGTCTTTCACATACCAACTACTTACCTGGCAAACCACCTGACCCTGCTTTTGCAGCGAGTCAGCCATCAGGGTGACCAGCGAGAACAAGCCCAACAACACGGGTGTGGTACGGGCAATTGCCAACTCGCTCCATTGCCGCTGCGTTTCCACTCCCAGATGGGATCGTACTAGGGCGAAGGTAGTTTCAATCGACCAACGGCGCACAAAATAGCCAATCATCTCTCCGGCCGTCAGGCGGGCATCGTTGCTGACCAACCCAGTCAGCTTACCCTCCAAGCGTACCATTACCCATCGGATGGCCACCGGTTGTTTGCCGGTGTGATACCAGACGGCCGTGCCGGTGCAGTGTTCTACCTGCTGGGCCTTGCGAAGCAACGCTCCGAACAGGAGCCCAGGACCACCGTACCAGTCGGCTACTTGTAAGCTTGGCCAGGGGGTAGCCCCATCACCAGCCATTTCAAGTAGGGTAGGCAGACGCTTGCCCTTGAGAGGCTTACGCCCCCGCTGGCCAGGGAGTGGGGGCGGCACTGGCTCATAGAGGGCCGCATCCAAGCGCAGGCGGCTGATCAGGCTCACCCGCCCTTGCAAGCTTTTGAGCAGGTCAATGACCGCGTAACTGCTATCGCCCACGGCAACCACCTGGCGATCACCGGCCCAGCGCTTGACCTGCAAAAGCAGTTGCCGTGCCCAGTCAGTGAACTTCTTGTCTGGCCGTGGCCCGGCCGAGTAATAGCGTTGTGAAGGAGCCAGCGCAGTCAGAAACGGCAAGGCCCAGACCCGATTGGCCCAACTTACCCTGGTGAGCAGCATCACACTCACCCACCGCAAACCGCTACACTTCACAAAGTGGCTGCCACTGCTGCGAACCGCATCCCGGTAAATACCTCGGGCGGCGATGCCTTTGCCCCAGCGTCGTTCCAGCGTCTCATCAATGCCTACTACCACTGGCTGCTGGCCGATGAAGATGGCCAGCAGTTGGCTCAACAGCAGCCCAATGGCGGCCAAAGCCGACCACTGGGCTTGGCTCAGTACGCAATGGTACTTATGAAAGGCTTTCGTCTGGCTTAAGCCCATAATCCTGAGCACCGAGGTGACGGTTCGCTTACCGGGCGTGAGCACAGCCCCGGTCAGTAAAACTTGAACGTGGGCAAAGATGCGTTTGCAAAACAATTGGGCATAAGGTAATATTACTGATAGAAACTCGTCGGGTAGAGTGGGCATGGAGAGAGAAGTTTGGCGACCCAAATCTACATCTCCTTTGCCCGGCGGGCTTCTATTCAATGGCTAAAGTCAAGCTAAGTTACCAATGCCCAACTATTAACCAACTATTTTTACGGCCATGACTTCGCCCACGCTTTCAACCACCCAAAACCGACTCCTCTTCACGGA
>JACMKY010000341.1 GCA_014379925.1 Cytophagales bacterium
AGGAAGCGGTCCTGTTGCGCTTCGGGCAGCGGGTAGGTGCCCGATTGCTCGATGGGGTTCTGCGTGGCCAGGATGAAAAAGGGTCGGGGCAGGGGGTGGGTCTTGCCGGCGTAGGTCACCTCGAATTCCTGCATCGCCTCCAGCAGCGCCGACTGCGTCTTGGGCGGCGTTCGGTTGATTTCGTCGGCCAGCACAATGTTGGCAAAAACCGGACCTTCGTTGAACTGGAAGAAACGTTTGCCCGTGGTGTGGTCTTCTTCCAGCACCTCCGTGCCCAGAATGTCGGTGGGCATCAGGTCGGGGGTAAACTGGATGCGTTTGAAGGACAAGTCCACCGCGCTGGCCAGGGTTCGTACCAGCAACGTTTTCGCCAGGCCGGGCACGCCTTCCAGCAGACCGTGTCCGCCCGCCAGCAGGGTGATCAGCACCTCATCGAGCACGGTCCGTTGCCCCACGATCACTTTCTGAATTTCTTCCCGCAGCCGGGGAATTTTGGCAAGCAGGTCTTTGACGGTGGTTTCGGTGATTTCCAAAGGCGTGGTTTTAGGGAGACCGGAAAGCGGCGTTGTCCAAGCGAATCCTTCTTTTCGGGTCTTGATCAGCTCGTGCCGCAGCGCCGAATTTTCAACCATGAAGCCAGTTCGCTCCTTCCGGGCTACATCCGTTGCGAGCGGTTTTGGTCTCGCTTGCTACGAAGTCAGCGCGTACATCACAATGTTGACCCCGAACTTGGTGTTGTCTTCCGCCAGCCAGCGTTTGTTGCGGAAGTCGTAATCCCACTCGCAGCCGTAGTCCTTGTTGCTGTACAAGACGGCGATCCGCCCGTTCACCTCGATGGCTTTCAGGTAATCGTGCACCAGGTCGTCGCCCCAGCCGTTGAGTTCGAAGGTGGTGGTCGGCGGACCCTCGTCGAAGCGGAAGAAGGCGCGGTAGATCGGATGGGTGTCCGGAATCTTTTTCAGCGGATTTTTGCCGAACGTGCGGCGCATCTCTTCCTCGAACGACCGGGCAAACAGGCCGTCGATGTCGTGGTTGCAATCGTCGACGAACACGAAGCCCCCCTGGTTGACGTACCGCTCGAAGTTGTCCCGCTCCCGGGCGTTGAATTGCACCAGTTTGTGGCCGCTCAGGTAGCAGAAAGGAGCGTCGAACACCGCGCTGCCGGCCAGCGGAACAACTTTTTCCCGGGTGTCGATGGGCACGGTGGTGTATTCCACCAGCGAATGCAGCAGGTTGGCGGGCATTCGCACGTCCGTGTCCCAATCGCCGGAGGCATACTGCAGACGGGTGAAGGTGAAGGCGGCGGTGGGCAAGGGGTGAACGGGTCGGTTTTCGGCCGGGTTTTTTCTGGAACGGACAATTCGCAAATCTAGCTTTTTCTTTTTTGTACAAGGAACAAAACGCACCCGTTGATTGCCAGGGGGGCAAACATTGAATTTTGTTGCTGAAAATGCGGCTTTTCTCTTTTGAACGCCTTATCTTTGAGCCCAACTTTTATGGAGCACGAATCGGGTATGTTCAAGTTTGCTTCTCTGGTCAGGATTCCTTTGGCACTGGCGGTGGCGCTGCTGCTGAGCCACGCGGGTGTTTCGCACCCGTTGACGGCCGGCCCCGACCAGACGGTCAGCATCCAAAAGTCGGTGGAAGCCCTGCACGTGGACTTTTGCAGCAAGGTTAACGTACCTTCCGCCCCGGAAAAGTTTACCCTTCATTCTTTCCTGCTGCCCGATTCCCTGGTTGTCGGAATCCGCTTCTCTCCACGCTTCCCGGTCCGGTCCGTTCGTTTCCCGGGTTCAGTAATCCGGAATGCGTTTTACGCTTCCATCCGCATCAACGCCCCCTAATTCATTCGCTTTCCTCGTTTGCGGGAATCCCGTTCCGGAAGAAGGGCGCTTTTTATTCGCGTGCCCGCGCTTCCGGAGGCTTGCTCATCCATCCGTGCCGGATTTTTTTATCGTTTCCCAACCCAACTAGCTTAACGCTTACCGCTATGCGTAACAAGAACGCCATTGTATTTTTCACCGTTGTGCTCTCCCTGCTTTGCCTGTTTTTCCTTTCGTTTACTTTCGTCACCCGCCGCATTGAGGCCGACGCCGATCGGCTCGCCACCACGAAGGAAGGCAACGTGGACCGGTCCAAGCGACAACTCTACCTGGACTCGCTTTCCAAAGTGCCCATTTACCTGGGATACAATTACGACGAGATCAAGGAAAAGGAAATCAACTTAGGCCTTGACCTCCAGGGAGGTATGCACATTACCCTGGAAGTTTCACCGGTGGAAATCGTCCGCTCCATGGCGGGCAACAGCAAGGACCCGGCCTTCCTGGCGTCGCTGCGGAAAGCCACCGAAAAACAGAAGACCAGCCAGCGGCCCTTCGCCGAGCTTTTCTACGAGTCGTTCCGCGAAACGGCGGGCGGCGTCAAACTGGCGTCGGTATTTTCCAACGCCGCCAACAAGGACCGCATCAACTTCAACACGCCCGATGCCCAGGTGACGAAGGTGATTCAGGAGGAAATAGACGGTGCCATCGACCGTTCGTACGAGATCCTGCGCAACCGGATCGACAAGTTCGGGGTGGTTCAACCCAACATCCAGAAACTGCCGGGCACCGGACGCATCCAGATCGAACTGCCCGGGGTGGATGAGCCCGAGCGGGTGCGCCGTTTGTTGTCGGGCGTGGCCCGACTGGAATTCTGCGAGGTGTGGGAACCCCAGCCGGTTTTCGCCGCCCTGCAGACCGTGAACGATTCCTGGGTACGCCGGGAAGCGGTTAACCGCCCCAGAACCAAGGCCGGGGCAGCGGCAACGGCCACCGGGTTGGACGCCCTGCGGGTGCGGACAGACAGCGTCCGTCCGGCTGCAGCCCCGGGGGACTCGTCCGTTGCCCCTTCGGGCGACACGTTGAAGGGAGGCTCCTCCCTCGAACAGCAACTGGCGGCCAAGGGTGATTCGGCCCGGAAAGATTCGGGGTCTGCTCAACTGTCGCCGTTGTTCTCGCTGCTGAAATCCGACGGTTACGGCGGCCTGGCCTACGACGTGAACGACACCGCCCGGATTAACCGGATCCTGCAGGATTCGCAGTCCAAATCGCTGATTCCTACCGGTATGGTGTTTTTATGGGGCGGCAAAGCCGACGAAGCGCCCGACGGCAAACTGAATACGCTGCGGTTGTACGCCGTCAAGCGGGATCGGGACGGCAAAGCCGCCCTGTCGGGTGACGTGATTACCGATGCCCGCATTTCCTTTGAGCAGGGTGGGGCCGGGGTAAGCATGCAGATGAGCACCACCGGGGCCAAGAAGTGGAAGAACCTCACGGCAGCCAACATCAAACGTCCCGTTGCCATCGTACTGGATAACTACGTGCAGTCCGCGCCGATTGTGCAAAACGAGATTCCGAACGGAAGCTCATCCATCACGGGCAACTTCACGGCCGACGAAGCCAAGGACCTGGCCAACAAACTGAAAGCCGGGAAACTGCCCGCTCCTACGCGCATCGTGGAGGAAGAGATCGTGGGGGCTTCCCTGGGCCAGGATTCCATTCAGCAGGGCCTGCTGTCGGCGGCCGCCGGGGTGTTGGTGGTGTTTCTGTTCATGTGGGTGTACTACAGCTACGGCGGCATCATTGCCAACATCACCCTGCTGATCAACATTTTCTTCAGCATCGGGGTGTTGGCCCAACTGGGCGCCGTCCTCACCCTTTCCGGCATCGCGGGCATTGTGCTCACCATCGGGATGTCGGTGGATGCCAACGTGCTCATTTACGAACGGCTCCGGGAAGAACTGCGGAGCGGCAAGCCCATGGGCATGGCCATCAAGCTGGGCTTCGACAAGGCTTACAGTTCCATCATCGACTCCAACGCCACCACCTTTCTCATCGGTGCCATCCTCTACACGATGGGTTCGGGGGGCGTGAAGGGCTTTGCGGTTACCCTGATGATCGGCATTGTCTGCAACCTGTTCAGCGCCGTGTTCATCAACCGCCTGCTGATCGAGGCAATTTCCCGGTATTCCAGGAAGCCGATCAACTTCAACTCGTATTTCTTTCAAAACACGTTCAAGAGCACCAACTTCGATTTCGTGGGTATGCGCAAGAAAGCCTACCTTTTTTCGGGAGCCATCATTGTGTTGGGACTGGGGTTGATCATCGCGCAGGGTGGCTTGTCGTTGGGCGTTGATTTCAAGGGGGGACGTTCGTACATCGTGCAATTCAGCGAAGCCGTTCCCGTGGGAGAAGTGAGGAGCGAATTGTCGAAGACCATTCCGGCGGCCACCGAAGTAAAGACGTTCGGATCGACCAGTCAGTTGAAGATTACCACCAGCTATCTGATTGAGGAAGAGTCGGAGCAGGCCGACAAGAAAGTGGCCGACTTGTTTCTCCAAGGGCTGGCCAAGTTCAAGGACCGCAATCCCACGATCGTGAGTTCCTCCAAGGTGGGCGCCACCATCGCCGACGACATCAAGAGCACTTCCCAGAACGCGGTGTTGGTTTCCCTGGTTGTGATGTTTATTTTCATCCTGGTGCGCTTTAAGAACTGGGAATACGGGTTGGTGGCCACCATTTCGCTGTTTCACAACGTGTTGATCGTGTTGGCGTTCCTGGCTTTCGCCCGGTTGTTCGGCATCACCTTCGAGCTGGACCAGGTGCTGATCGCGGCGATGCTGACGGTGATCGGCTATTCGATCAACGATACGGTGGTGGTGTTCGACCGGATCCGGGAGTTTGCCGGCGACATCACCCATTCCGATTTTGCCAGGCAACTCAACGGGTCCATCAACGACACGTTGAGCCGTACCGTGGTGACGGGCACCACGACCATCCTGGTGGTCATCATTCTCTTGGCTTTTGCGGGAGATGTACTGCGGGGATTTTCCTACGCTATGTTGGTGGGAATCGTGTTCGGGACGTACTCTTCCATCTTTGTGGCCGCCCCCATGTTGCTTGACCTATCCCGGCGAAAAACTGACAAGACCGTGCCGAAACAAGTGGCCAGTCGCGTGTAAGATTCTGGTGACTGGTTTAGGGTTTCTGGTTAAATAATTCTAACTAGCTTCCGACCAGCCACCAGAACCATTTACCAATCATGGGCGATTTGATTGATTTGTTGGGCAGGTCATTGGACCCGGAATTTCTTCTGCAAAACGGAGGACTGGCCTTGCTACTCTTAATCGTGTTCGCCGAAACGGGTTTGTTCTTTGGCTTTTTCCTCCCCGGTGATTCGCTGTTGTTCACGGCGGGGTTGCTCTGCGGAACCAGGTCCGAGTACTTGGATGCCACCATCGGCGTGTTGCTCCTCACGCTGTGCCTGGCCGGTACGCTGGGCTACCTGACCGGCTACTGGATCGGAAGGAAGGCGGGGGAAGTCTTGCTGCGCCGCAAGGATTCGCTGCTGTTTAAGAAACAATACATCGATGCCACCCGTGCTTTCTACGACCGGCACGGTAACCTGGCGTTCATCCTGGGACGCTTCCTGCCCATCGTACGGACGTTTGTCCCGATCCTGGCCGGGATGATCCGGGTGGATTTCCGAAGTTTTATGTTCTTCAACGTCATCGGCTGCGTGGCGTGGGTATTTTCCGTGGTGCTGGCGGGGTACTACTTGGGAATGAAATTTCCTGGCCTCAAGGACTACCTGGAATTCATTGTACTGGGTATGGTGTTAATTACGGCTATTCCCGTGGTGCTCACCTTTCTGAAAGAACGTCGGCGGGCGCAGGCAGCATCCAAGGAGTGATGGTTGCAATTGGTCAAAATATTTTATCGCTCTTTTTTCGGGTTTTTTAAATCCATATTTTGAATATAGCCGTTTATTGCCTTAATTCGTTTTTGATAATGTAATATTGGCAAGGTTTTGTTCATCACACCATCCGTTTCGGAGAATAAACCGTTTTATCCGTTGGCCCAGGGAGTGGTTTTTGCTTGTTTCACGGGAGTAGGTAAGGTGGACCCAGTGGTGGTTGCTGCGGATCGATTGCCCTTCACGGAGGGAGCCTCCTCCGGTAGGGAGGGGACCGCAGCGACCATTGAATGAATCACAAGTTTTTTCCCCAGTGGTCTAGTTTGTGTAATATTTTGTGTTATTTTTGTGAGATACAGTTTTCACTGTGGAATACCCGAAGTAGAAGCATCCTGGAAGGGTCTCGCAGGTCCGGTGTCTTTTGACCTGCCGCTTGACGTTCAATCTTCTCCTTGTTTAAACGCGCATTTTCATTAACTACCCCCAATAAACCAGTATAACTCACAATTGTTTACTAACTACTAACCTCAATCTTCTCCTAGCAATGGCAAACACGAGCCCAACCAGACCAACCAACAGTACGCCTACCGGTGCAAAAACCAATGCTCAAGCTGGCTCTTTGGCAGATAGCCTGAGTTCAACTTTTGCGGCAGTCGTAATTCCGCTGGCCTTTGTCGTAGCGTACCTGATCTACAAATACGTATTCGGGGATGCCAGCCACTTCCAGGGCGGCAACAACGAAAACTTGCCGCTCCAGGGCGACTACCTGGGTACCATCTACGCGGGGGGAATCATTGTACCCATCTTGGTCGGCCTGCTCATCCTGGTTATCACGTTTGCTTTCGAGCGTTTCTTCACTATTTCCAAAGCGGAGGGCAAAGGGTCCGTCGCCCGGTTCGTCGCCCGGGTAAAAGGGCTGATTTCGCGGGGTGAAATCGACGCTGCCCTCGCGGAAGCCGACAAGCAACGCGGTTCGGTGGGCAACGTGGTGAAGGCCGGTTTGCTCAAGTACAAGGAAGTGGATACGAATTACAACATGGACCAGGACCGAAAACTGCTGGCCATTCAGAAGGACATTGAAGAAACGACCCAGTTGGAAATGCCGATGTTGGAAAGGAACCTGGTTATCATTGCCACCATTGCCTCCATTGCCACGCTGATGGGCCTGTTGGGAACGGTGATCGGGATGATCCGGGCTTTCGCCGCGTTGGCCAACGCGGGTGCTCCCGACGCAGTGGCCTTGGCGACGGGTATTTCGGAGGCCCTCATCAACACTGCCTTCGGCATCGGTACTTCGGCACTGGCCATTGTTTTTTACAATTACTTTACCAGCAAGATTGACGGCCTGACCCACGGGATTGACGAAGTAGGGTATTCCATTACCCAGGCTTTCGCCACCAAGGCCAACAAGAATGCCGAGGTTTAATCAATTCATTCACCTGACTCTGCTATGCCAAAAATAAAGCCCAATCGCGCCTCGCCTTCCCTGGATATGACGCCCATGGTAGACCTGGCCTTCTTGCTGGTGACCTTCTTTATGCTCACCACCAAGTTCACCTCCGACGACCCGGTCGCGGTAGACATGCCCAAATCCATCTCGGAGATCCGTTTGCCGGACAGCAACATCCTGACCATCCTGATTTCCAAAGACGGCCGGGTGTTCTACAACATGGACAACAAGATCAAACGGGCGCAGTTGATCAAGGAAATCGGCACCAAGTACAACATCAACTTCACCCCCGGTCAGGTATCCGATTTTGCCATCCTGAGTTCGTTTGGGCTGCCCATCGGCAATCTGCCGCAGTTTTTGGATGCCACTCCGGAGGAGCGTAAACTGATCGAGCAACCCGGTATTCCGACTGATTCGCTCAATAATCAGTTGGCCGACTGGCTGGTCTATTCGCGGATGGTGAATCCCCAGCTGCGCATTGCCATCAAAGGCGATGGTGCGGCCAATTATCCGGTGGTGAAAAGGATCATCAATACCTTGCAGGAAAACCGGATCAGCCGGTTCAACCTGATTACCAACCTGGAGTCCGGCCCGGTGGCCGCCGCTCAGTAAATCCAATCGTCGTTTTTAACAACCCTAAAAAGAGAACTCAGCCATGTCAGAAGTAAACACTGGTGGTGGAGGTGGTGGTAAGAAAGGCGGTAAGATCCGCAGCAAAAAGCAATCTACCAGGATTGACATGACCCCGATGGTGGACCTGGCTTTTTTGCTGCTCACTTTCTTTATGCTGGCCACTACCTTCAGCAAGCCGAAAACAATGGAACTGGTCATGCCCGAAAAGCCCAAGCCAGATGACTTGCCACCCAAGGTGCAAGAGCGGAACGTGCTTACGGTCTTGTTGGCCAAGGACAACAAGGTGGTTTGGTACCAGGGAATCACGAATCCTCAACCAACGGTGACCAATTATTCGTCCACCGGCATCCGGAAGGTATTGCTGGAAAAGTCCCGTGAGGTAGGTAAGAAATTTGTGGTGTTGATCAAGCCCAGCGATGGTTCCACCTACCGTAATGTAGTGGACATCCTGGATGAAATGGCCATTACCAACGTGCGCAGTTACGCGCTGGTAGACATTGCAACCACGGACACGGATTTGCTGAAGGCCCAGAGCCTGTAGCGGGCGGGGCGACCGGCAAAAACCTGACCAGCAGTTGAAAGGGTTGGGTCCGGTGACTGGGTTGACTTGTCCAACATTTTTCTGGTGTGTTTTATGGAAAATGCCACTGGTCGGCATCTTCCTGATGAACCCCGAAAAATTCACTTATGGCACAAATCAACGCTTCGTCCGCTGAATCCAAGCGCCTTGGCAAGGTGAGGAGAAAGAAAACCTTTATCCACCTGGATATGACTCCAATGGTAGATCTGGCTTTCCTGCTCCTCACCTTCTTTATGCTAACGACGGTCTTCAGCAAACCCCAGGCCCTGCCGTTGGCGCTGCCCGACCAACCAGCTGACTCCGTTTTGCCCCCGGTAACCAACGCGAAGAACGTGCTTACTTTCGTACTCGGCGGCAACAACCGGGTTTACTGGTACGCGGGAGAGGACGTTTCCGGGGCGAAACTTACTGATTATTCATCCGCTGGCATCCGACGGATCCTGCTGGCGAATCGTGAAAACCGGAAGTTGTGGGTATTCATCAAGCCGGATGATGCTTCCAGCTACCAGAACGTGGTCACTGCGTTGGATGAAATGGCCATTGCCGCCGTTCAACACCATTCGCTTGCCGACCTTGGTCCGGCCGAACGCGGGCTGGTGAAAGGGAAAGTCAGTTCTCCGTAAACCGTAGTAACTTGATTGAAGTGCTTTTTCTTTTAGTGGATAGTGAGGTGAACGGAGCAGTTGGTTGTTCGATTGAAAACCGCAGTGAATTTTGAATGAGTGAGTATAACCTTGTAAACTTTTTAAACCCGTATGGCTGAAACCGCGAATGCCCCCAATCTGGACGACATAGTTTTTGAGCAGAGGAACAAAAGCTATGGCGCGTACGAGTTGCGGAAGGCCTACGAAAGGCACGTGAACATCGCCGTGGCCGTCGCCATTGCTCTTTTCCTGCTCTTCGTAAGTCTCCCGACCATCATCCGCCTGATACAAGGTACGGAGGCGGTGGTGAAGGCGCCACCCAAGAAAGTACGGTACACAGACTTGGCCCCGCCTCCCCCCATTGACAAGAACATTCCCCCGCCGCCCAAAATCGACATTCCCCCACCCGTCAAGACGGTGATCAAGTTCCTGCCGCCCAAGGTGACGCAGGAAGAGGTTCCCGAGGAGGAAGAAATGCCGACGATTGAGGAAATCAAGGAGACGCCCACTTCCAACGAGGATGCCGTCGGCGACGAAGTGGTGTTCGAAGCACCGCCCGCTCAGGTGATCGAGCCGGACGTTCCCGTGGAGCAGGTATACACCATTGTGGAGCAGATGCCCGAATTTCCCGGAGGAACTGAAGAATTAATGAAATACCTGTCGAAGAAGGTGAAGTACCCGCCCCTTGCCTTGAGAATGGGCGTGGAAGGAACCGTCTACGTGGGTTTTGTCGTGACCAAAGAGGGTACCATCGACGCGGTGCAGGTGGTAAAGGGAATCAGCAAAGAGTGCGACGATGAAGCCGCGCGCGTGATCAAATCGATGCCTGCGTGGAAAGCGGGCAAGCAAAACGGACGTGCCGTTCCGGTGAAGTACACCTTGCCGGTGAGGTTTAAAATTGATTGATTCGTTTGCCAGCAGGTGACCATCCCAGTGGAGGATGGTTACCTGTTTTCATTATACACCGATACGTCACTTTCGATGCCTACGGAAGAGTTTGAAGAAAGGCAGGCAAGCATCAACCGCAAGGTGATGCGTTATTTTGGTTTGTTCATGGCCGTTGCGTACGTGCTGTTGGGCGTAGTGATCACGCGGATTCCGGAAGGAGCGTGGGCACTTTCGAATTCGCAGAAAATCTCGCTGGGACTCGTCTTCGTACTTTACGGACTTTACCGGCTGTTTAAGACCTATCGCCAATACTTTAGAAGGAAAGTTTAACATGGCTGTCCGCTGCGCTTGGCTTGCTTTGTGGGTTGTAACGGTTTTCTCGGCCTGTCAGCGGAATGACAACCGCGAAAGCTACACGGACACGCCCACCTCGGGTGAAATCAACCTGTCGGCGGACGAATCCTTGTATCCGCTGGTAGAAGCGGAGATCGGTACCTTTCAGGGGATTTATACGTACGCCAAAATCAAGGCGCGGTATCTCCCCGAAAACGAGGCCATCCAGGCTTTGCTCACGGACAGTGCCCGCGTGGCTGTGTTGAGCCGGAAGCTCAATCCGACGGAGTTGCAATACTTTGAGGAATTAAAGTTGAAGATCACCACTGTTCCCTTTGCCATTGATGCCATTGCCCTGATTGTGAACACCAACAACCCCGATACCCTGCTTACCTACGATCAGTTGCTGAACATTGTAAGGGGTAAGATCAAAAACTGGGGGGAGGTAAATCCCAAATCTGCTTTGTCAGGGATGAACGTGGTGTTCGATAACAGCAATTCGAGTACGGTTCGTTTCATAAAGGATTCTTTGGCTAAAACTGCCCGACTGCCTTCAAATTGTTTTGCGGTGAATTCCAACCCCAAGGTAATTGAATACGTATCAACCCATTCGGACGCCATTGGCTTGATCGGCGTCGGCTGGATCAGTGACCAGGACGACCCGATTTCGAGGGGTTTTCTGAAACAGGTGAAGGTGATGTCGCTTTCCAATCCAGGGACGGATTCGAGCGCAACCGCATTTTATCAGCCTTTTCAGGCGGAAATAAAACAAAAGCTGTATCCCCTGTCCCGGGAAATATACATTGTAAGCCGCGAAAACCGTTCCGGTTTAGGCAGTGGTTTCGCCGCTTTCGTGGCAAGTGACCGGGGCCAGCGGATTGTTCAGAAATCGGGCTTGTTGCCGACAACGTTGCCGATGAGGATCATTCAGTTGGGCGACGGGAGCCGGCTCGAACAGGATCAGAACTAAGTGTTGAGCCCAACGGGGGTTTATTTGATTGATTACGGATGCAGTTAGTGAATATTTAATCGTTTGTTTTTTGGGTTCTCTCGGCCAGTATTTCGTGAGAATACCCTAAAACTTTAAAACCCAATCAAACCATTATGAAAATCGTTCAGAATTTGAATTTTCCCACTTCAATGCGCACTGTCCTTCCGGTTGCCGGCCGTTGCCTGGTTGCTGGTTTGGTGTGCAGTGCTTTCGTTTTTCAAACTATACCAACGGCAGCGCAGACCGTGGCCGAGGGCCTTCATTTAGTAGAGGTGGAACAAACGGGGAAGGCGCTGCAATTATTCAACCAGATGATCACGGCTAATCCCAAGGATGCGTCGCTGTATTATTACCGTGGTTACGCGTATCTTCAACGCGACAACCCGGATTCGGCCGCGATTAATTTCAACCAAGGAATCGGTGCCAACGCCAAGGAAGCCTTGAACCACGCGGGCTTGGGTCACGCGTTGCTGGATCAAAAAAAAGTGCAGGAGGCGGAAGCCAAATTCGACCAGGCCCTGCAAATGACCAAAAACAAAAACACCACGGTGTTAAACGCCGTTGCCGAAGCGTACCTGACGGCGGAGAGCAAAAACATTCTGAAAGGCAGGGCCCTGTTGGAAAGATCGCAAACCCTGGACAAGGGAAACCCGAAGACCCTTATCTTATTGGGTGATTCGTATCTGCTGGAAAATAACGGGGGAAAGGCCGTCAGTAACTACGAAAACGCCACGACCATCAATAAGAACCTATCCGAAGGATACTGGAAGGTTGGCAAGGTGTTTACCCGGGCGAAAAACTTCGCCGCGGCGGAGGAAAACTTCAACAAGGTAATCAGCATTGATCCGAACTACGCGCCGGCGTACCGCGACATGGGCGAACTGTATTATTTTACCGGCAAGGTGCAAAAAGCCAAAGACGCGTACGCCAAGTACCTTCAACTTTCCGAGATCAAAGGATCCAGCCGTGATCGTTACGCCAACGTACTGTTCGCCTCGAAAGATTATCCCGCTGCCATCAAGATCAGTCAGGAGGCGTTGCAGCAAAACCCGAACGATTCGAAGTTCCTCCGTTTGCTGGGTTTCGCCTCCTACGAAGCCAACGACTACGCCACGGGTCTGAAAGCCATGCAGCAGTATTCCACGACGGTCCAACCGGATAAGATGCAGGCGATGGACTACGAATACATGGGTAAACTGTACGTCGGTGCCAATTGTGACTCGCTGGGTGTGCAAGGGGATTGTGACTCGCTGGGAATCATGAGCCTGCGGAAGGCGATGGAAATGGATACTGCCCGGAAGAGCGATGTTCGCCAGATCATCATAAATACGTACAAGGAAAACAAGCGGTACGCCGACGTTGCCCGGGAATCCAAGGAGATGATGGCGGAAAAGCCGGCCGCCACGGCGAACGATTATTACAGCTACGGCTTGTCCCTCTACCAGAGCGAACAATTCGTGGAAGCCGATTCCGCTTTCACGAAGGTAACGCAAATGACGCCGGATTATCCGGTGGGGTACTTGTACAAAGCCAGAGCGGAATCGCGGCTGGACCCTAGCCAGGAAAAAGGCTTGGCAAAATCCACCTACGAGAAGTTTATTGCGTTGGCAGAGGCCAAACCCGAAGATGTGGAAAAATACCGAAAATTCCTGGTGGAGGCGTACCGGTACATGGGCGGCTACTACGGGAGGATTAAAAATGACCTGGATAACTCCCTGGCTAGTTTCGACAAAGCCCTGAAGTACGATCCCAACGACGAGCAGGCCAAGGCGGCAAAGAAAGCGCTGACTGCCAAGCCAAAGCCCAAACAATCCAGCCAAAGCCCGAATAATTAAGGAGTGGTTTGGTAATTTTCGTAGTCAGGCGGTCAATGACCGCCTGACTTTTTTGTTTCGGGAAGAATAAGCGCCAAACGCCCTCCGAGCCAGCATGCGCACCGACCCGCGTCCTGGTTCACGGTTTTGTTCCGGGCAATGCACTGCCTGCAAAGCCCTCATACTTTTCTAGCCGCCGCCTTTTGTTCCACGTTTCTTTCCAGCGAGAGAAGAAAAGTGGGAAGCAAAACGAGGTTAGAAAACATCGCAATCAACAGGGTGATGGAAATCAGGATACCCAACGCGGCGGTGCCTTGAAAGGAAGAAGCGGCAAAGATGGCAAATCCGGCGAACAGAATGACGGCCGTGTACAACATGCTGATGCCCGTCTTGGCGATGGTGTTCGAGATGGCTTCGGAAACGGACAGGCCCGGGGTTGCTAATTCTTGCTTGTACCGGGTCATGAAGTAGATCGTACCGTCGGAAGCGATGCCGAAGGCAATGCTGAAAATCAAAATCGTGGACGGTTTCAGGGCAATGCCCACGTACCCCATAATGCCCGCCGTGATCAGCAGCGGAATGATGCTGGGAGGCAGGGAAATCGCGATCATCCGCAGGGAAGGAAACTGGAAGGCCCGTACCAGGCAAATGAGAATGATCGCCAGCAGCAAACTTTCCCGCAGGTTATCCAGCAGGTAATCGTTGCCCCTCGCAAAAATGACGCTGTTGCCCGTGATGCTCACGCCGTACCGCTGGTCGTCCGGCAGCATTTTTCCTTCCTCCGCGCTGTAGTTAAAAATGGAGTCCGCTCTAGGCCCAATTACCCGAAGAAGTTCGTTGGTGCGGACGGAACCCACGTCAGCCATCTGAAAACTGACCCGGGTGCGGCGGCGGGTGCTGTCCAGAAACGCCTGCAGCCGGTTGTCGTCGCCTTGGATCCCTTCGGTGTAGCGGGCGAGTTTGCTCAATTCCAGGGCGGGTGGCAGGACGTAAAACCGGGGTGCCCCGCCCCGGTAAGCCTGGTAAAAAAACTTGACCGCTTCCACTACCGACAAGGGGCGGGAAAATTCGGGGTACTTGTTTATTTCCCGTTGCAACAACCGAATTTTTACCAAAGTACTCGGGTTTAGCACGCCTCCTGGCCTTCGGGTATCGATGGCCACCTCAAAAGGCATAACGCCCTTGATGTGCTTTTCGAAGAATTTGAGATCGGTGTAAATGGGATCGTTCTTGGGTAGATCGTCCACTACGTAACCCACCACCTTGATTTTTAGCATTCCCCAAACTGACACGGCAATCACGACGGCCATCGCGGTATACGTGGCCATCCGACGGTGGTGCACCAGGTGGTTTACTTTCCGGAGCAGACTGGTCACCAGCCGGCTGTTGAGGTGTTGGGTGCTCCGCTCCGAAGGGGGAGGCAGGTAGCTGAAAATGATGGGAACGAAAATCAGCGAAATGAAGAATGTGACCATCACGTTGAGGGCCGCTACCAAGCCAAATTCCATCAGCAGCGAACTACCAGTGAAATAAAACACGCCGAATCCGATGGCGGTGATCACGTTGGCAAGGAACAAGGTGGGACCGATGGTGCGGATCGCTTCGGAGAGCGCTTCCGGTTGATTGCCGTGCCGGGCGTATTCCTGCTGATAGCGGTTCAACAGAAAGATGGTGTTGGGAATACCGATGACGATGATCAGCGGGGGAATCAATCCCGACAACAAGGTGATGCGGTAGCCAAACAACACGATGGTGCCTACCGACCATACCACGCCCACGGCCACGATGATCATCGAAAAAAGCACCACCTGCGGCGAACGGAAGAAAAACAGCAGAATGGCGGCCGTTACGGCCAGCGCCAGCAGCGAGAACAGCTGCATTTCCTGGGCAACCTTCGCCGAGAAGGCAGTGCGGATGTAGGGAAGCCCGGAATAATGCATTTGCAGCGCGTGCGCCCGGCCGAAAATGTCCGCCTGCTGCTTGATTTGCTTCACAATGGCGATCCGGTTCTTGGAATTCAGCACCCGGTTGTCAAAGGTGATGGCCATCAGGTGCGCCGGACTGTCCTTCGCGTAAATAATGCCCTCGTAAAAGGGCAGGGAAGTGACAACCCCTTGCAGGCTATCGAGTTCGGATTGGGAACGGGGGAGGGAAGAGAAAATGGGCCGGAACGAAAACCGGTCCAGACTGTCGTTGCGGAGGATGGTATAAAGGGCGACGTTGGAGACCACGGTTTTAATTCCCTCGAGCTGGCCAACGGAACGGTTCAGTTCGTACCAGTCCCGGAAGAAGGGAAGCGCGTACATGGAGTCGGTTTCCACCCCAATGACCATTACGCTGCCATCCTCCCCGAACGTTTTCTTGAAAGCGCCGTAGGCTTGCAAGTCGGGATCGTCGACGGGCAATATCCGGGCCATCTCGTACGAGAGCGAAATCCGTGATCCGTGGTAACCCATGAACGCGGTAGTGACCACCAGCAGCCCCAGGAGGGGAATGCGGTTTTTCAGGATGAACGAGGCGATCTTTGGCCACATGGAAAGTGAGGTTGGACCGGAGATTTCAGGTTGAAGAGCAGATTTGAAGTAGGAGGTAGGAAGTAAGAAGTAAGAAGTAAGAGGTAGGAAGTAGGGGATAAGATGCGATGCGCGTAGTCTCCCACCTTACTTCACCTTTTCTACTTCTTCTTACCTCATGTATCCGAAACCTAACTGACCCGCGTCAGGCTGATTTTGCGGGTGGGCTTGATGACCATGGGTACTTTTTCTACTTCTACCGAACTGGTGTCGAGCCCGAATGCTTTGGCCTCCGTCAGACCCAAATCTTTGAGAAAGAAGTAGCCATCCATTACCAATTTTTCGTAGACCGGTAAATCGTTGTCGTAAGATAAAAACTTTTCGAGTACCACGAAACGAAAATCACCGATGAGGTTCTTCTTGTTGAGCGAACCGTAGCGACTCGAAATGTCCACCTCGTGGTGCGCCACAATGTCTTCCACTACCTTGCGGAACATCAGGTTGATGCGCGGCTCCACCCGAAAACCCAGTTTGAATTCGATCCGGATGACTTTTCCCTTCACCAACTCCACTACTTTGTACTCCATCGTGTAGGGCTTGTCCTGCACGTCCACGTGGATGAACCAGTACACGTCGGCGCGTTTGGGCTGTTTCTGGAAAATGGAATAGATGATCTTGGATTCGATGTCGGTACTGTGGTCGGCACTGGTCAGGTACACCAAGTGAGTGGCGTACTTGGGAACGTCCATATCCTTGCCCAACTCGTCGAGCAGTTCCAGGTAATTGTCGATCTTGACGAATTCAATGTACTTATTGCGAATTTTCCGGGATTTGTGGCACACCCACATCACCGTGAACAGCACGATGGCAATTGCCGGGGTAATCCAGCCGCCGTGGGCGAACTTGCTCAGGTTAGCCACCAGGAAGGTGAGCTCAACCAGCAGGTAGGTGACCAGAAATACCCAGACCAGCGGTTGGGGCGTTCGTTTGATGAACAGGTAATACGTCATCAGCAGCGTCGTCATCAGCATGGTGATGATGATCGAAAGGCCGTAGGCCGCCTCCATGTTGGCCGATTTCCGGAAGTAAAGCACGACGCCCACGCAACCCGCCCACAAAAACCAGTTGATCGACGGAATGTAAATCTGTCCCCGCAGGTTGGTTGGGTAGATAATTTTCACCTTTGGCCAGAAGTTCAACCGGATGGCCTCGTTGATGAGGGTGAACGAACCCGTGATCAACGCCTGGCTGGCCACGATGACGGCTCCGGTGGCGATGACGATGCCAAAAATGAGAAACCATTCGGGCATCAGGGAATAAAAAGGCTTGCGGCCATCCAAAGTACTTCCCACGTGGTTGAGCAACCAGGCACCCTGCCCGAAGTAATTGAGCAGCAAACCCACTTTCACGGCCAGCCAACTCAGCTGGATGTTTCGCCGGCCGCAGTGTCCCAGATCTGAATACAGGGCTTCGGCTCCCGTGGTGCAAAGAAAAACCGCTCCCAGCAGCCAGAAACCGCCCGGATACCGAAGAATCAACCGGAAAGCGTGGTAGGGATTGACGGCGTTCAGGATTTCCCAATTGGTTGGAATGGTAATCAGGCCCAGTACGCCCAGCATCGTGAACCAGGCAATCATCACGGGTCCGAATGATTTTCCCAACGCAGCGGTACCAAATTGCTGGAAGAGAAAAAGCAACGTAATGATGGTGAGAACAATCGGCAGGATGGGAATGTCCGGGTTGAGCGCCGTCAGACCTTCGACGGCCGAAGTAACGGAAATGGAAGGCGTAATGAGGCTGTCAGCGAGCAGCGTGCTGCCCCCGATAATGGTCGGGTACATCAGCCACTTGGCGTGGCGCCGGACCAGCGCGAACAGGGCGAAAATGCCGCCTTCCCCGTGGTTGCCGGCCTGCAGGGTGATAAATACGTACTTAACGGTGGTCTGCAGGGTCAGCGTCCAGAAGATGCAAGAAACGCCTCCGATCACCAACTCATTGTCAATGACTTGATTGCCTACAATGGCACTGAGAACGTACAGGGGGGAAGTGCCAATATCACCGAAAATAATCCCCAAGGTAACCAGCAGACCCGCGGAGGTCACCTTGTCCAAACAGTGTTCTTGTTGCACTTAAACAGCGTAAGATATAAGGCGGCAAATTTACTCAATCTTCAAGGAATCAACGGTTGATTCCCGAAAAATTAGTGCGAAAGCACTTTTCAACTATTCAAATGTCCCCGTAAAGCGGCTACCTTACCCTAGCCAGTTGGTAGCCCGACCTTAACTGAATGCGTTTTTGAAACCACTCTTACGAATGTTCAACCAATCCTTTCCACCCCGTTCGACTTTTATATTCCTCGGGTTGAACAAATATCGTTCGCGATTGCCCGGCAGAACCATCCAACTCATGATTAAATAAGTTGCGGGTATGAAATCAGCCAAGAACACGCACGTGCTGGTACAACTTAACGGGCGGATAAACAAAAAATCCCTGCCGCCCGACAGGGATTAAAAAAGGTGGTAAGCAGACGGGCTGATTGGTTGATCGGTCCGCCGATGCGGTATCAAAAATTAGCGCCGCCTGGGCCGACCGATCAACCAATTGGTATCAACAGCAAAATTTTAATTGATGGATAGTCACTTGCGCCCGGGCTTTTGGGTCTAACCGAATGCCTCCCGGTCTTTTCCACGGGTGCGGTAGCGACCATACGTAAAATAAATCACCAAGCCGATAGCCATCCAGATAATCAACCGCAACCAGGTATCGCCCGGCAAGGAGGCCATCTGGGCAAAGCAGATGAGGGCACCCAATATTGGCACCAAAGGTACCAGCGGAGTTCTGAATGGACGGGGTAGATCGGGCCGCTTGCGACGCAGTATAATGATGCCAACACACACAATTACGAAAGCCAGCAGCGTGCCAATGGAAACCAGTTCTCCCAGAATATTGATCGGAACGAACCCGGCCACCGTAGCGGAAATGACGCCAGTCAGAATCGTAGTAACGTAGGGGGTTTGGAAGCGCGGATGCACTTTGGCAAAACCGGCCGGAAGCAGGTTGTCTTTGGCCATGGCGTAAAAAATACGGGGCTGCCCCATGAGCATCACCAGCATAACTGAGCTCAAACCCGCAATGGCCCCGATTTTAATGAGTGGCCTCAACCACAGCAGTCCCGAACCGGCCCGGTCTACCCCCAGGGCAATGGGCTCGGCCACGTTCAAGTCCTTGTAAGGCACAATTCCAGTCAATACCAGCGTAACCAGGATGTACAGCACCGTGCAAACGAACAGGGAAGCCAGAATCCCGATGGGCATGTCGCGTTGGGGATTTTTTGCCTCCTGCGCCACGGTTGAGACGGCGTCAAAACCGATGTAGGCAAAAAAGATGACCCCGGAGGCCCGCATAATACCCGACCAGCCGTATTCTCCGAATGTCCCCGTGTTCTGGGGAATAAATGGCTCCCAGTTATCCACGTTTACGTAAGCAGCGCCAAAAGCAATGAATGCCAATACCACGCCTACTTTGACGAACACGATCACGTTGTTGAAACGGGCGGATTCTGATATGCCAACGACCAGTAAAGTAGTGACCGCCAAGATGATCAGAAAGGCGGGTAGGTTAAAAAGGGCGGTAATTTGCTCAGGGTTACCGGGCACGGTAACCAATGTGCCGGGTGCCGCGGTTAATTGCGCCGGAATGTTGATGCCCATGTCCCGCAGCAGACTCACCGCGTAACCCGACCAGCCCACTGCCACCGTCGAAGCCCCAAACAGGTATTCCAGAATCAAATCCCACCCAATGATCCACGCGATAAACCGCCCCATGGTCTCGTAGGCATACGCGTACGCACTACCGGCGGTAGGAATCATCGAAGCGAATTCAGCGTAACACAACCCGGCGAACGCACACCCGATCCCGGAAATGATAAAAGAAATAACCAAAGCCGGCCCGGCAAAATTGGCAGCGGCAGTACCCGTCAATACAAATATGCCCGTACCAATGACCGCACCAATACCCAGCATGGTAAGATTGGTGGCACTGAGGGCTCTTTTCAGTTCATTTTCAAGGGGGGGAGTCTCAACCTTGAAGGAAGGTTTTTCCATATTGCTCGGGTTTTAAAACAGTTTTGGAAGCGGGCGGTGAACTTAAGGTCCTAAACTAACAAAAAAAGTAGTGGATTGGCTAGTCCCCACGAATAAAATCTTCCGTACGGGCTTTAGTAATGGATTTTGTTCTGCTTCTCTTTCCACCGCCAAAACACGGCCCGCGCCTTTTCATTGGGAAAGTGCTCCATCGGCAGCTTGCGTTGCGCCAAAGGCTTTTCAATTTCCTGGTAAATAAGCGCATCGTCGAAACCCGCGTCGGCGGCGTCGTGGCGGGTATTGGCAAAGTAGACTTTGTCGAACCGGGCCCAGTAAATGGCTCCCAGGCACATCGGACAGGGTTCGCAACTGGTGTAGAGTTCACAGCCCCGCAAATCGAACGTTCCCAACAGTCGGCAAGCTTCCCGAATGGCCACCACTTCGGCGTGGGCCGTGGGGTCGTTGGTGGAAGTGACGCGGTTGTTGCCCCGGGCAATGATTCGGCCGCCTTTCACGACCACTGCCCCGAAGGGACCCCCTTCGCCCGATTGGAGGTTGTCCAGGGAAAGCTGCGCGGCCTCCTCCATCCAGGCGCGCTGGTTCGTCTCGCTCATCGAATTGGCATCCATCTAGTTTGGAATGCGTTGGATAAATGGGAAATGAAAGCCAAAAATAGCCAGGAATCCAACAAAAAACCCACGGGAGGACAAATTCCCGTGGGTTCGTAAAAAAGCTGACCAACCAATTACCTTCCGTTGGCATTGTCGGCTACCCCACCACCCGCCCGGTGCGGATACTCCTGCATGATGCGATACACCACGTCACGGGTGGCTTCATCGCGGTCCCGGGACGCTTTCCTTGCTTCGCCGGTGGCCCAGCCCTGCCAGACCAACTGGTTCGACTTGGCGTCGATCAGGTTGATGATCAGACGGGTTTGCTCGTAGCTGCGGGCGCGCACGTTGTTGTTGCCGTACCAACCCCAGTAACCACCGTTGTTGAAGCTCTGGACGTCCTGCTTGTCCCGCACGTCCGTCTGGTACTTGATGATCAGGTCGGCGTCGTTTTCTTTGGTTACGTAACCCCGGGCCTTCAACTCCGCCTCCAGGGCGTTGTTGATCCGCTTCTGGTTGAGCGAACTGTTCAGGATGGGATCGCCTTTCGCATCGGTCTCGTTCACGATGCGATAGGAAGTATACTCCCGGAAATTGACCGTCCGGTCGCGATCCGAGTTGACCGTATAGGAGGAAGCACAGCCTCCCAACAGGAAGACGGCCACGATGGCCAGCATTTTACTTGGATTGTTCATATTTTTTATTTTTTTCTTTTGAGAAAGGTTGACACTCGATCACCGCCCGGTTATCGGCGTTGAACGTACGTTTTAAACGATTGAAGACTCTTTTTAGTTTAAGGTGAGGTAAAATTTTAACGCTTCGGTGAAAAAATAATTCTTAAAAAAATAGCATTACCCATCTGAAATAAGCTGATTCGGACGGACGTTGACCTTGCTTCCCTGCGGTTCCCCGGATGGGCACCTTCCGGAAACTTTAATCTGCTGGCGTGCGTGAGTCGTGGAATAAGCCGCGTATTTTTGGCAACTTTATGGATGCTTGCGCAGTTAAGTAAGGAGACCTAGAGTAGCAGTATACCATGATCAAGACAGACATTTGTATAGTGGGTGCCGGACCCGTTGGACTTTTTGCCGTGTTCGAGGCCGGTTTGCTCAAGATGCGTTGCCACGTGATGGATTCCCTGCCCGGGGTGGGCGGCCAGTTGTCGGAGATCTACCCTAAAAAACCCATCTACGACATTCCCGGCTTCCCGGAAATCCTGGCGGAAGACCTGGTCAAGAACCTGATGGAACAAATCAAACCCTTTCACCCCACTTTCACCCTCGGCGAACGGGTGGAGCAACTGGAAAAGCGCGGGGATGGATCCTTCCAGCTCACCACTTCCGAAGGTACGGAGGTGGATTGCAAGGTGGTGGTGATCGCGGGGGGCCTGGGGTGTTTCGAACCGCGCAAGCCGGAGGTGGAAAACCTGACGAAGTACGAAGGAAAGGGCATTGCCTACATGGTGCTCAACCCGGAGGTGTACCGCGGCAAGCGGGTCGTGCTGGCCGGCGGCGGTGATTCAGCCCTGGACTGGGCCATCTACCTGTCGGAGGTGGCTTCGGAATTGACCTTGATCCACCGGGGCGAGACATTCCGGGGAGCCCCCGATTCGGCCGAAAAAGTGATGGATCTGGCCGGCGAAGGAAAAATCAACCTGCGCCTGAAAGCCAACCTGCATTCGGTGGGCGGCAACGGAAAGCTGGGCCACGTGATCTATACCGACCAGAACAAACAAGCCCACACCATCGAAGCGGATTACCTGATTCCGCTGTTCGGCCTGAGTCCCAAACTGGGGCCGCTGGAAAACTGGGGCCTTAACCTGGACAAGTCCGCCATCGTGGTCGATACTTTTGACTACTCCACCACCGTGCCGGGGGTGTACGCCATCGGCGACATCAACACCTACCCCGGCAAGTTGAAGCTCATCCTGTGCGGCTTCCACGAAGCGGCGCTGATGGCGCAGAGTGCTTTTAAACACATCTACCCCAACCAGAAATACTCCCTGAAATACACCACGGTGAACGGAGTGAATGAATTTTAGAGGGTTACGGGTTGCCGGGCTGCCTTCGCAGCGCTACTTCGTAGGGTTGCAAGTTACCGGTTAGTTGAAAGTAGAAATATTGTCTTAGTCTCTTCAACTTGCCGCCTCTCAAACCGTAACTTGCAACCTATAACCTAATCAACCTGCAACCCGCTGTGAACGAAGTGGCCATTTGGGTGGAGGACACCACGGGTGCGCGTCAGCAAATCAGCGTGCCGACGGACATGAACCTGAATCTGATGGAGGTGCTCAAAGGCAGCGACTACCCCATCCAGGGCACCTGCGGCGGTCTGGCCCTGTGCGCTACTTGCCACGTGGAAGTGCTGGAAAGCGGAGCGTTGCGTCCGCCCTCGGATCAGGAACTGGATATGCTCGACAGCCTTCCCAGCCTCACCAACCACAGCCGCCTGGCCTGCCAGCTTCCCATCGACCAACGCCTGGCGGGGCTGATCGTCCGGATACTGGGGGAGTAGTGCCAACCCGGCCCGTTTGATCGGTAAGCGACGCGGTCCAAAATGAGGTGGTCCACCAAGTGGCAACGAAAGCAAACTTAGCTGAAAGGATTATTTGATCAGCACCACCTTTTTAGTTTTCCGGTGCGTGCTGGTTTCCACGGTGCAAAAATAAAGGCCTTTCGATTGCCGGTTGCCATCCAATTCCACTTCGAAGTACCCCGCCCGGTGAGCTGGGTTATCCAGTAAAACGGCCGTGTTTTTGCCCAAAGCATCCGTCAGGGTGATTCGAACGGCTCCGGCTTGCGGTACGCCGTACCGGATCACCGCCCGGTCCGTGGTTGGGTTGGGGCGGATTTCGAACTGAGCAGTAATCTCCGGCTGCAACTGCCCCCTGCGGCCACCTTCGTCCCGCTCCCTTTCGGCTTCTTCCAACTGCTGAAGCTTCTCTTGGTAATTGTTGAAGCCCCGGGATGCGGTTTTGTAAGCGCCGCCCTGGCAAAAAGTGCTTACTTCGGAGGCGGGTTGGAAGGAATAAAGCGCCCGGCTACAGCTTGGGTTGAAACTCGGCCCTCCGAGGTCGGAAGCGGCCGGAACCAGGGCGATTGGGTATTTGACCACGAGCAGGACGTTCTGGGTATCGTCGGTGGCGTCTCGCCGTTGCAGGTTTACCAGCAGCTTCACGTAGGCCCGGCCCGGCTCCCAGTGTACTTCGTTGGGATTGTCGCTGGAAGTAACCTCGAAGATGTTACCGTCCATGCACGCCAGGTCGGCGTAATTGGTGCGGTACTGATCAACGCCGGCGGCGTTGCCTTCGTAGACCAGGTTGCCCACGCTCTGGTTGGTGTTGTTGAGGTTATAGCTGTCGAACACCAGCGCGGCCTGAATCTCCTCCACCACCAGCCCGGACGCCGGATTGACGACGTACTTGAGGTCTTGCGCCAGTCGGAATTTGTAGGAAGTGTAATTGGTGATGCTGTAGAAATCGTTGAATCCGGTCGAGGGGCCAGTCTCTAAACTGTACTGCGTGGTTTGCACGTTGCACTGGGGCGTTTCCAGCACGTTGAACACGCCCATCGTTTCGTTGTAATACGGGTATTCGCTGTCGGGTGCGTAGCCGGGGTTGGAGCCCGGCGTGCGGAAGCCAAACGTGTTGTACGGAATGGTGGTTTCTATTGTACCCGTGTACGTACCCGTCATGTTGATGGCCATGGGCGTGAGTTCCACCGACTGCGGACCGGGCGCTTTCTTACCGCCGCCGATGAAAAAATCGAGCACGCTCAAGGCATCGCCGATGTAGGGAATGGCTTTGAAACCGGTTTTCAAAAACTTGCTGTTTTTAGCCAGATTAGAAAAGTCGCTAAGTTCCTTTATC
>JACMKY010000342.1 GCA_014379925.1 Cytophagales bacterium
CCGGCCAAGGAAAACCCATTGGATGGTTCGAAACCAGGCGATGGGTTTTTCAATGTTGGGGTATACCCTTTTGTTTTCTCTTTTCAACTTATGTCTTCAATGGAGATAATTTGGTTGTTCTCGAACCGGAAGATTGATCTGCCTTTCAGTTCCAAGGTGTCCCCGGTTTTCATCCCGTTTGGCAGGTCTACCGCCACGACTCCCCGGTAATCAATCCCCACCTCTGCCCGTTGATGAGCAAACTGGATATCCGTTATGGTTTGTTGGCGTTGCTTGAAAAACTGCGTTGCCCGTTGGGCCTGCGCTTGGAATGCATCCAATCCCTGGGTGGTTAGGGTAACTTCTCCTTGCGCAATGTTCGTAAATTCAATGGCTGGATGAAGCGTGGCAACCATACCGGATACATCAAACGCGTTGTAAGCCCGGATGTATTCCTCTATTTTTCGCCGGAGTGATTGTTTTTCCAAGGGCTCCATCTTGTTTTTTGGTTACGTCCCACCAGTGGATGGTTGAATGGTATTTCCGGCGGTGGTTCAACCCCCGGGGTTCGCCAGTCTTCCCCGGCGAAGTGTTTCTCGGATCATTAATTGGAATGCCAGGTTTTGGGAATCGGGAATGAAACGCCGGGATCAGCTACGGTCGGGTGAGTGGTTTTTAAGCCCAAAAAATACCCACCGTATGACGCCGGGCCATCCGATGGGTAGGGTAGGTAAACACCAAGGCCTTTACAGCAGCGTCCAGCCCTGCCGGTATTCGCGGGTCAGGAAGGGATTTACTTCTGGCGCGTTGGTGAATTTCATGTTCGGGCCGTCCCAGAGCAGCTTCTGGCCCGGAGCGCGGAGGGCAACCACCCCCAGCAGCATCGTTTCGTTGAGCGGGCCGGCGTATTCAAACGGACAGGTGGCCTTGCCGTTGCCCTTGGAAGCTTCGGCCCAGTTGCGTTCGTGGCTCATGCCCACGCGCGCTATCGTCGGCGCCGGTTGCTTATACGCGTCCATCCGCGACTGGGGCAGCAGGCGCGGCTTGGCGCCGTAGGTGCCGTGCATCAGCTTGCCCTTGTCGCCGATGTACAACGCGCCACCGCCTTTGTCCACCGGTTCGGTGCCCAGTTCTTCGGGCTTGGGTGGCAGCAGGCCGCCGTCGTACCAGGTCATCGTCACGGCGGACATTTTCCCCCGCGCCGGGAAGGTGTAGGTGACGATGCTGGCCGTCGGGTACGATTCCTTGTTGAAGGGGGTGGAAGAAGCCTCCACGCTGGCGGGGTAACCCAGCTTGAGCGACCAGTTGACGTGGTCGATCAGGTGGGCACCCATGTCGCCCAGGGCGCCCTGGCCGTAATCCACCCAGCCGCGCCACTTGAAGGGCGTGTAGGCCGGGTGGTAGGCCCGCCCCGGCGCGGGACCCAGGAACAGGTCCCAGTCGAGGGAAGCCGGGACGGGCGGGTTGTCGGTCGGGGCCGGGATGCCCTGCGGCCAGACGGGGCGGTTGGTCCACACGTGCACCTCGCTCACCTTGCCGATGGCCCCGTCGGCGATCCACTCGTTGATGAGGCGGGCGTCGTCGCTGGAGTGGCCCTGGTTGCCCATCTGGGTGACCACCTTGGGGTTGGCCTTGGCCAGCTTGGCCAGCTCGCGCGATTCGTGGACCGTGTAGGCCAGGGGCTTCTGCACGTAGACGTGCTTGCCCAGCTTCATGGCCGTCATCGCCTGCAGGGCGTGCTGGTGGTCAGGCGTGGCAATGATGACTCCGTCGATGTCCTTCTGGGTTTCCAGCATCCGGCGGTAATCTTTGTAGCGCTTGGCGTTGGGGTAGAGGTCGAACACCTTGGCGGCGTACACCTCGTCGATGTCGCAGAGGGCCACGATGTTTTCGGTGGGCGCCAGGGCGGCGATGTTGTTCTTGCCCATGCCCCCGATGCCGATGGCGGCGACGTTGAGCTTGTCGCTGGGGGCGATGAAGCCCCGGCCCAGCACGTGGCGCGGCACGATGGTGAAGGCGGCGGCGGTGAAGGCCGCTCCCCGCACGAAATCGCGGCGGGTGATGCCTTTTCCGGCGGCGGAATCTTTAGGTTCCATAAATTGGTTCGTCGTTTAGGTGAATGCGGGCGTAAGGCGGGTAAGATGCGGGAATTTTCCGAAAAAAGCCACTTTCGGGGCGGAAAGATTTGCGGATGCGGGTTGGGGTGTCCATTTCACGCAAGGATTCCGCGGCGAAGTTCCGGTTGAAGTACAATCCGCGCTACTTTGATTGGCGCCGTTTCGTGATTCACCCAAACCCTGAATTCGTGGCTCCGGCGGCTTGGTTGTTGGGCAGTTCTGACAATGGGTGCAGGTAATGGTATCTAAAAATTATCGGGTTGGGTCACCCGAGCCGAATCCGGGAACTGGCCCGCCGTTTCCTGGGGAGGGCTGATCCGCTTCACCAGTATGAGCAATTGATTGGTCGCTGTTTCATGGGCTCTGGGTCTGCTTTCATACCTTACAAGCCAGTGTCCGTTCAAGCGTAAGGTGTCGGGTTTGAGAACCTGATACCACAGTTTCAGCCTTTCCTGACTTTCTTGTGTATCCCTCTTGTTTGGAAACACCCGGTATCCACCTTTTTTTCCGGCTTGATTCCACGCTTTTCTACTCGCCAGTAATGACCTCGGAAGAGAGGATAAAAGGGATTTAAATTGTCTGATTCATCCAACTGGGTCTGTTTTTCGCTGGTCAACTTTAATCCGTTTTCCTCCTTGCTCCACTGTCCTTCAATGCTGCCTTGACATCCGCCTAAACTGTATTTGTATTTGAACCTGTTGTTTTCCTTTAAATATAGGATTGAAGAAAATTCAAATCTTGTCAATACGTATTCTCCCTCCATTGGTTCCGGGTTTCGATGGGGTACGAATGCTGGTATGGCCAGTAGTGAAAAAATCAATGGAGCCAGGAGGATGCTGTTCATTACCTGCTTATTAATATTCACATACAACGAATGGGGTTCACTCTGCGTCATCTTCGCCAACGGAGTCAGGCCGGCGCTTGGTAACATTGCCTATAGGCGGATGAAAGAGAGGCAAGATGATTTTGCCCCGTGCCACGACTTGTTGAATGTCTATTACCCACTGACAACTGCCTGCCAATCACTTCATCCGCACCACCGTCACGCCCGCCCCGCCGCGGTCCACGTGTTCGTCGGCCGTGGAGGCCACCTGCGGGTAGCCGCGCAGGTGGTTGCGCACCAGGGTGCGCAGGATGCCGTCGCCCTTGCCGTGGATAATGCGCAGTTCGGGCTGGCCCAGCATCAGCGCGTCGTCGAGGAAGTTGTCCACCTCGGTCAGGGCTTCTTCGCCGCGCTTGCCGCGCAGGTCGAGGTTGAAGCTGAAGTTCATCATCTTCTCGTTCAGGTTCACGCCCCGCATGGCGGGCGGGGCGGGCTCGGCCCTGGCCACGGCCTTGTAGGCTTTGCGGCTGATTTTCTCCAACCGGTTGAGTTTGATGGTCGTTTTCAGTTCCCCGATGCCCAGTTCGGCGTCCTTGCCCCGCAGCAAAAGTACTTCGCCCACCGTGGTCTGTCCCTTGATGCGCACCAGGCTGCCCACGGCAATTTCGCCGCCCTCCAGTTCCACCGATTCGGGTTCGGGGGCGGGCGTTTCGGCCACGGGTTCGGGCTTCAGGTTCTCCTCGAAGCGTTCGAGTTCGCGGCGCAGCGTCCGGGTTTCTTCCTTGCCCGCCCCTTGCTCGCGGATCTCGCGGATGGTTTGTTCGATCTTCTGGTTGGCGTCGCGTACCAGTTGCTTGGCTTGCGCCTTGGCTTCGTTGAGCAGCTGCTTGCGGTTGGTATCGAGTTGGTTTTTCAACTCGGTGTATTCCTTCAGCGTCTGGGCCAGCTTGCGCTCCCGGGTGGCGTTTTCGACGTTGCGCTCGGCGAAGACCTGCCGCTCAATGTCGAGTTCCTTGAGCAGCTTCTCGAAGCTCACCTGCTGGCTGCCGACCTTTTCCTTGGCCTGCTCGATCACCGGTCGGGGCAAGCCGATCTTGTGGGCGATCTCGAAGGCGAACGAACTGCCCGGCTTGCCCATCTCCAGCGCGTACATCGGTTCCAGCCGGTCGCCGTCGAAGCGCATCGCCCCGTTGGTCAGCCCTTCGTGGCGGTCGGCGAAGACCTTCAGGTTGGTATAGTGCGTGTTGATGACCCCGAAGGCCCGCGACCGGTTGAGTTGCTCCAGGATGGATTCGGCGATGGCCCCCCCCAGGCTGGGCTCGGTGCCCGTGCCGAATTCGTCGATGAGGAAGAGCGTCTTCGGGTCGGCGAACTGGAGGAAATACTTCATGTTGGTCAGGTGCGAGCTGTAAGTGCTCAGGTCGTTTTCCAGCGACTGTTCGTCGCCGATGTCGATGAACAGGTTGCGGAACAACCCCACCCGCGAATGCCCGGCCATCGGCACCAGCAGGCCCGACTGGTGCATGTACTGGAGCAGGCCCACCGTCTTGAGCAGCACCGATTTTCCCCCGGCGTTGGGGCCGGAAATGAGCAGGATGCGGTGCTGATCGTCCCGGCTGATCGAAAGCGGCACCACCGACTTGCCCTGTTTCTGGAAGGAAAGGTGCAGCAGCGGGTGCCGGGCCTCGCGCCAGTCGATGAGCGGCTGGTTGACGAAAACGGGGCTCCCGGCGCCCAGCCGGACGGCCAGGCGGGCCTTGGCGCGGATGAAGTCCATCAGGCCCAGGAACGCGTAGGCCCGCCGCAGCTGCGGCACGTGCGGACGGAGCCCGTCGGTGAGTTGAACCAGGATGCGCACCACCTCGCGCCGTTCGGCGTATTCGAGTTCGCGGATGGCGTTGTTGGTGTCGAAGATTTCGGTGGGCTCCAGAAAAACCGTCTGCCCGGTGGCCGATTCGTCGTGGACGAACCCCGGGATCTTGCGCTTGTGTTCGGCGGCCACCGGAATGACCATGCGCCCGCCGCGCACGGTCAGCGAGACGTCGTCGGCCACCCAGCCCTGGCTCTTGGCCTGGCGCAAAAGGCCGTCGAGGCGTTTTCGGAGGCTGCCCTGTTCGGCGATGATCTGGCGGCGGAGGCGTCCCAGTTCGGGCGAAGCGCTGTCGCGCAGGTGGCCGCGGTCGTCGAGCACGGCCTCCAGCCCCGCCAGCAGGTGTTTGACGCCGGCGTTCCCCTCGAAGGTAGCCATGCCGGTTATTTCGCGCAGCGTGGGGTACTGGTGTTCTTCCTTCTGACTGAAAAAGCGCAGGCATTCGGCGATGGTGCGCAGCGAGAGCTTCACTTCGAACAGTTCTTCTTCGGCAAGAAAGGCCCCCTCGACGGCAGCCTTGTTGAGGTGCGGGTTGGCGTCGAGGTAGTTGCCCGACGGGAAGGACGGCTCGTACTGCACGATGTCCTTGAACTCGGCGGTCTGCCGGATGAGCTTGTCCACCGTTTCGTAGTGGTCGGAGAAGCGCATCTTGTCGACGAACTGCTGGCCCAGCGGGCTCACGCAGGCCTCCTTGAGCAGTTCGCGGATCTTGTCAAATCCGAGTTTTTGTTCGAGGTTCTTCGGATAAAGCATCGTTATAAATTGCGAATTAATCCAAGGAAGTAGGAAGTAGTGGGCAGTGGGCAGTAGGCAGTAGGCAATCAAAAAATTAAAGGGAAAACTGCCTTCGTGATAGCGTGATTGTTCTTTCTCTTACCTTGCCGATTCAACTTTTCTTGCCAACTGCCCACTGCCCACTGCCAACGTCAGGCGAGCAGTCCTTTTTCGTAATTGCTGATCTTGGCCCGCTCCGATTCGGGA
>JACMKY010000040.1 GCA_014379925.1 Cytophagales bacterium
AAAACCGCGGGATCGACCCCTGCCGCCGCGCTGGGCGGACCGGCTGCTGGAATCGTTCTGCGCCCCGCACTTGCTCGAAGAAATGCAGGGTGACTTGCACGAGCGGTTTTACCAGCGGGTGCCGACGGTGGGGGAGGGGCGGGCCCGCTGGCGCTACGCCTGGGAAGTGCTGGGCTTTCTGCGGCCTTTCGCTTGGAGAAGAGACCGGAAAATTTATCCTCGAAACCAACACAACAAAATGTTCAAAAACTATTTTATCGTTGCCACGCGCAGCCTGCTGCGTTACAAGGTTTATTCGTTCATCAACGTGCTGGGCCTGTCGGTGGGAATCGTCTGCTGCCTGTTGATCTACCTTTTCGTGCGCGACGAGTTAAGCTACGACCGCTACCACGCTTTCGGCGACCGGATACACCGGGTAGTGACCAGTACGGCCGAAGACCGACTGCCGACCAACGCCAACGGCTCCTTTCCAATTGGCCCGGCCCTCCAAAAGGATTTTCCGGAAGTGGCGTCTTTCGTTCGCTTCCGCAAGATGGGACAAGGCACCCGGATTATGGTGGGACACGGGGAAAAACGATTTTACGAGGAGAAATTCTTCTTTGCCGATTCAACCGTATTCCAGGTATTTTCCTTTCCAATGCGGCGAGGCAACCCCCAAAAGGCCCTGGATGAGCCCAACACCGTGGTGATTACCCAAGCAACCGCGCAAAAATACTTCGGGGTGGAAGATCCCGTAGGAAAAACCTTGGTGGCCGATCCGTACAACGACGGGCAACTGCTCAACCTGAAAGTGACCGGCGTACTGGAAAACCTTCCGGCCCAATCGCACTTTACGTTCGACTTTCTGGCTTCGTTCGCCACCCAACGGGACGAGGACCTCAACCAGTGGTCTGGTTTCTGGCAGGTGTTTACGTACGTACTGCTGAGGCCGGAAACGGATGCCAGGACCCTGAACCGCAAGCTGGAGGCGTACACCGAACGCTACATGGGCAAAGACGATTGGTATCAGGTGAGCCTGCAACCCCTGACGGAGATTCACCTGCGTTCGTCGCTCCGCTCGGAGGTAGAGCCGACCAGCGACATCCAGAAAGTGTACGTGTTTTCGGGCATTGGCGTTATCATTCTCCTGGTTGCCTGCATCAACTTCATGAACCTGGCTACGGCGCGTTCGATGAAGCGGGCTAAAGAAGTGGGTATCCGTAAAACCCTGGGGGCTTACCGCTGGCAGCTTTTCCTGCAATTCATCAGCGAATCATTCTTGTTCAGTCTGGTGGCCGCCGTCATCGCCCTGGTGCTGCTGTCGGTAGCGCTTCCCGCCTTCAACCAACTGATGGACACGCACGTTGCGCTGCACCAACTGCGGGAATTCTCCCTGATTGGCGTTGCCGCCGGATTGATCTTTTTCATTGCCTGGGTGGCCGGGAGCTACCCCGCTTTCTTCCTCTCGGCCTTCAAGCCTAAAGACGTACTGAAAAACTCCTTTGGCAGCCGCGTATCGGCGGCCGGAATCCGAAAGGCTTTGGTTGTCTTTCAGTTCGTAATTTCAACCGGACTGATTGCCTGCACCATTTTAATCCACCAGCAAATGCAATTGGTTCGGGCTAGCGCCATGACCGCCGGTGGCGACCAGACAATTGTATTGCCCGTCAACAAGGAAATCCGGGGAAACTACGAGGTTACCAAGCAACGATTGAGGAACGTTCCCCGCGTCGTTTCAGTGGCCGGTTCTTCCTTGGTGCCCACCAAAGGCAGCAACAGTTACGGATACCGAACGGAATCTTTGCCCGAAGGCAACGAAGCGTTTACCTACTTGGTGGACCACGATTACGTACCAACCATGAATTACAAGGTGGTGGCCGGCAGGAATTTCAGTACGGATTTTCCTACTGATACGTCTGAGGCGTACATTCTGAACCGAAAAGCCGTAACCACGTTTGGCTTCCGGAGCCCGGAACAGGCCATCGGGGCTCCGTTTGGGAACGGGGCTAAGCAGGGTAAAGTAATTGGCGTGGTAGAAAACTTCCACGTGTATTCCCTGCGCGACACCATTGAGGAAGCCGTATTGACCCTCTACCCAAACCACGCATTCGGTTATTTATCCATCCGACTGTCGCCGGGAGATCTGCCAAAGACGCTGTCCGCAGTGGAGCAGGTGTGGAACGGCACTTCACCCACGTATCCCTTCGAATACTTCTTCCTGAATGAATCGTTTGCGCAATTGCACCACCGGGACATCCGTGCCGGGCAAACGCTCGCCACCTTCGCGGTACTGGCTATCCTGACGGCCTGTCTGGGACTGTTTGGCTTGGCGGCCTTCACGGCCGAGCAGCGCACGAAGGAGATTGGTATTCGCAAAGTATTGGGAGCGAGTGTGAGCAACCTTGTCGCGTTGCTCTCCAAGGATTTTTTGAAACTGGTGCTGATTGCCAACCTGGTGGCCTGGCCTTTGGCTTATTACGCCATGCACCGTTGGCTCCACAATTTTGCTTACCGCATCGACATTAGTTGGTGGGTATTCGCCGTCGCGGGGATGGCGGCCTTGCTGATCGCCTGGCTGACGGTGGGTTTCCAGGCCGTCAAGGCGGCGGTGGCCAACCCGGTGAAGTCACTGCGGACGGAGTGACCAGAGTCAGGATTTGCCGGATTGATGGATGGGCCGGATTAGAAAAATCACGCAATAATGAAGGGGAACCGAAAAACGCAGGGTCGACCTACC
>JACMKY010000343.1 GCA_014379925.1 Cytophagales bacterium
ACGCTCTCCAACCAGTAGGACAGCCGCTAAACGTCCCTTTTACCCAAGTTTTCTCAAAGCGAGTTCCTCCGGGAACTCGCTTTTTTGTTTCCCCTCCGTTTGGGTTGTTGCCAGCAGTTAATTATTGGCTGATCCAATGCCAGAAGGGCGCATTTCAAACAGTGGCTAAACCCGGTTGTTCGGCGATGACGTTCCGACCCACGTGATTGATTCGCCCGCCGTTTCGGATTGGTCGTCGCGCTAGTCGCTTGCCGCCGGGCGTGTCCTTGGGTGAAATCGGGTTCACCGGTCAGTTTATACCCTGGCGCTTTAACCGCCCCACTTCAAACAAATCTCCGTTGCAACGGCATCTTCTTACATTGGGTAAGGTAGCCTTGCCCTATTCTGAGAGATTTTTGTGCAAAAAAGTATTAAATGATACACGTTTTTTTGTCATTATACTGCTAAATCCTTAAGTTTGAACCTTTGCTTGACCAAATAATCTACTATAAACCAAAACACATGAAGAAGATTCTACTCATAAGCTCCCTCCTGGCGCTGGTATTCGTTGGCCGGACGCACGCGCAGGATCGGGCGGTCACCGGAAAGGTGACTGCCTTCGAGGACCAATCGGCGCTGCCTGGCGTCAGTGTGGTGGTGAAGGGCACTTCCAACGGCACGGCTACGGGTGCGGACGGCAGCTATCGGTTGACCGCACCCGCCAACGCCACGTTGGTATTCAGCTTCATTGGTTTGCTTGCCCAGGAAGTCGAAGTGGGTGACCGCACGACGATCGACGTGCGGATGCGGGCGGACGTGCAGCAGTTGGGCGAGGTGGTGGTGACGGCCCTGGGCATTGAGCGGTCTAAAAATGAACTGCCTTACGCGGCGCAACAGGTCAGTGGCAATGAAATCACCAAATCCCGCAGCAACAATTTTGTCAATGCCCTTTCCGGCAAGGTAGCGGGCCTGGACATTCGCCAGAACAACACGATGGGCGGATCGACCAACGTGGTCATTCGGGGGTACAAGTCGCTGACGGGAAACAACCAGGCGCTGTACGTGATCGACGGCGTTCCGGTGGCCAATGCCGTGGGAAATTCAGGAACGACCACCAACACCGGTACCGGCAACGCGAACAGCGGTGACCAGGCGGCCGGCCGCCCCGGCTACGATTACGGCAATCCGGCCTCCGACATCAACCCGGATGACATTGAATCCATCAACGTGCTGAAGGGAGCGGCGGCTACCGCCCTCTACGGTTCCCGGGCGGCCAACGGGGTAATTGTCATTACGACGAAAAAAGGCCGGAAAAACAGCACCAACGTAACCGTCAACACCGGGGTTGTTTTCGGAACCATCGACAAGAAGACCTTTGCCACCTATCAAAAGCAGTACGGAGCCGGTTACGGAGCCGTGGAAGATGAATCTCCGGACGGGCTTTTCCTGTACCGGGATGTGAACGGAGACGGGCAGCGGGACTTGGTTACCCTGTTTGCCGACGATGCCTCCTACGGGGCCAAGTTTGACCCCAATTTGTTGGTTTACCAGTGGAATTCGTTTGATCCTTTCTCGCCTACTTATCGTCAGGCGACGCCCTGGGTAGCCGCCGCCAACGACCCTTCCACTTTCTACGAGACTTCGGTTAATTCCAACCACAGCATCGTGGTGGACGGGGGAGGGGAAAATGCCACGTTTAAGATTGGTTACACCCGCAATGACGAAACCGGGGTGTTGCCGAACAGCAAGATCACCAAAAACCAGTTCAACGTTGCGACCTCCTACAGCATCGCAAAAAACCTGACCGTCGCGGCCAACATCAACTATTCAAAGATCACCGGTTTGGGCCGGTACGGAACGGGGTACAGTGGTCTTAATCCCAACCAGGCTTTTCGGCAATGGTCTCAAGCCAACGTGGACATCAAGGAACTGGAAGCGGCCTACAACCGGAACCAGCAAAACATCACCTGGAACTGGACGGATCCCAGCAATCTGGTTCCCATCTACACCGATAATCCTTACTGGACGCGTTACGAGAACTACGAGAACGACGCCCGGAGTCACTACTTTGGGTACACCACGTTGTCCTGGTCGCCGGTTGAGTGGTTCAACGTGCTGGGACGGGTTTCGTTGGATGGCTACGACGACATTCAGGAAGAGCGCATTGCCGTTGGCAGTGCCGATCCGGGTCAATACAGCCGGTACAACCGAACTTACAGCGAAACCAATTTTGATCTGCTGCTGAACTTCAACAAAAATATATCGCCGATCATCAGCTTCCGGGGCTTGCTGGGAAGCAACCTACGCCGGACGAACCTGGCTAGCATATACGCCGTCACGAACGAAGGATTGGTGGTACCCAAGTTGTACTCCCTTTCAAATTCAGTAAACCCGATTACTGCCCCCACCGAAAACTACCAGCGCGTGGGCGTAGACGGGTATTTTGGCAGTGTTACCTTCGGTTACCGGGACATGTTGTTTCTGGATGCCACGGCCCGCGTCGACCAGTCCACCACCCTTCCGGCGGGTAGCAACACCTACTTCTATCCGGCCCTGGCCGGTAGCTTCGTGTTTTCCAAGTTACTCGAAACGACTAGCCCGTGGTTGACTTTAGGAAAAGTACGGTTGAATTACGCCGAAGTGGGCAGTGATGCCCCGGCCTTGAGCGTGTACAACATCTACGACAAGCCTACTGGTTTAGACGGGGCGCCGGTCTTCTCTCTGCCCAGCACCCGGAACAACGTGAATTTGAAGCCGGAGCGCACCCGAAGCATCGAAGCGGGGGTGGAGGCCGCATTCCTGGATAGCCGCCTTGGTTTTGATTTTTCCTGGTATAAAACGAATACGCTGGATCAGATTCTGCCCGTTTCGGTTACCGCCGCCACGGGGTACACCGCCAAATACGTGAACGCGGGAGAGGTTGAAAACAAGGGCATTGAAGCCAGCGTTTACGTTACCCCCGTCAGTGCGGGCGACTTCTCGTGGACGGTGAACCTGAATTTTGCCCGCAACCGGAATAAGGTTCTTTCCCTGTACGACAACGTACGGAATATACTGCTGCTTCCCCCCGGTATTACCAGTTTACAGGGAGGCATCACCATAAACGCGGGCATTGATGAACCCTACGGTATTCTGCGGGGAACGGATTACGTGTACACGAACGGACAAAAAACGGTCAACGCGGACGGGTACTACCTGGCAAGCCCCAACACCAGCATCATTGGCGATCCTAATCCCGACTGGACCGGAGGCATCAACAACACGTTGAAGTACAAGGGCTTATCACTGAGTTTCTTGATTGACATGCGCACCGGTGGCGATATTTTCTCCCTTGATCAGTGGTACGGCCAAGGCAGCGGGCAGTACCCCAATACGGCCGCGAACAACGATCTGGGAAATCCTTCCCGGAATCCAATCAGTGAAGGCGGTGGCGTAATTCTGCCGGGCGTGAAGGAGGACGGTGCCGTGAACGACATCCGGGTGGAAAATTTCGACGGGTACGTTACCCCCTACGGATACCCCAACAATCCCCCCCGCAAAGGATACGTGTACGATGGCAGTTACGTCAAACTCCGCGAGCTGGCTTTGCGCTATTCATTCCCCAGTGCGCTGGTATCCAAGCTGCGACCGTTCAAGGGCATTGATGTATCCCTGATCGGACGCAACCTGTGGATAATCAGCAAGAACTTGCCCTACGCCGATCCGGAAGATGCCCTTAGCTCCGGCAACATTCGTGGGTACCAGAGCGGTTCTTATCCCACCACCAGAACGTACGGTTTCAATGTCCGATTCATGTTATAACCCATAGAGCGATGAAAAAACTTGGTATTTTGATTTGTTCATTGATCCTGTTGGCGTCGTGCGCAAAGGATTTGGAAGAGTACAACGTTGACCAAAAAAGGGCAACGGCAGTTCCGGCGGCCACCCTTTTCACCGGCGCTACGGTAAACCTGGCCGATGCGCTTACTACCCCCAACGTCAACTCCAACGTTTTCCGGTTTTACGTTCAGTACTGGACCGCGACCACGTACCTGGAAGAGCCCCGTTATAACCTCACCTCCCGGACGATTCCGCTGGCGTTGTGGCAGAGCCTCTACCGGGACGTACTTTCTGATTTGCAAGAAGCGAAGCGGCTCATTCAAGCTGACCCTTTGCTGCCCCAGAATGAGAAAAACAACCAGTTTGCCCAGATTGGAATCACGGAAGTGTACGCCTGGTCGGTGCTCGTCAACACGTACGGGAATATTCCTTACACCGAAGCGCTGAACATCGAGAACACCCAGCCCAAATACGATGATGCGGCCACCGTCTATGCCGATCTGCTGACGCGTTTGGATGCTGCGCTGGGCCTGTTGGATCCATCGGCCGAAGGCTTTGCCAGTGCGGACCTGCTGTACCAGGGGGACATCGGTCACTGGGTAAAGTTCGGGAATTCGCTCAAATTGAAACTGGGAATGGTGCTGGCCGACGCGAACCCGGCCGCCGCCGCCGCCGCGGTGCAAGCGGCTGCCCCCAACGTTTTCACCGGCAACGCGGACAACGCGGCTTTCCCGTACGTAAGTGCTCCGCCCAACAACAACCCGATTGCCGACAACTTGAATCCGGCGTTAACGTCGAGAAAAGATTTTCTCTCTTCCGTTACGCTGGTCGACAAGATGAACAGCCTGAGTGACCCCCGCCGGCCGGCCTTTTTTTCACCCCTCAATGGAGAGTTTGTGGGCGGTGCTTACGGCTTCCTGAATCCGTACGCCAACTTTTCCCCCATCAATCCGCGCATCTACACCCTGGACTTCGAGGGACTGCTGCTCGATTATTCCGAAGTGGCGTTTTTTCTGGCGGAGGCAGTTGAAAGAGGGTTCCTTCCGGGTTCGGCGGCCGAACATTACAATGACGCCATAACCGCCTCGATCGATTACTGGGGAGGTTCCCCAGCCGACGCTACGGCTTACCTGGCCAATCCGGGGGTCGCTTACGCCACTGCCGAAGGTAACTACCGGCAAAAGATTGGTACCCAGAAATGGATTGCCCTGTATAACCGGGGATACGATGCCTGGATAGAATGGAGAAGGTTGGACTTTCCGGTATTGCTGCCCCCATCGGGCGGTAATGCGCCGTCGGGGTTGGTGATTCCTACCCGTTTGATTTATCCAACCACCGAGCCCAGCCTGAATGTCAATTATCAGGCCGGTGCCGAGGCTATTGGCGGTGATAAGGCCACCACCAAACTTTTCTGGGACAGGTTTTAGCGCGGGTAATCGGTTTTTTGTCGAATCCAATCCGGCGGGGGCTCGTTCGTTGAGCCCCCGCTTTTCGTTTAGAAATATTTTCGGCAAATCCAGCGAAAAAACGCGTACCGGATGCACTGTCCTGGCCGGGTTAGCGACAGTTCAATTTTAGCAGCTTCAATTCACCCTCCCCATCCAGGTCGAACACCGTAACCGACGAATTATCCTGAGCCAGTTGCCGGTAGTTCCTGAGCGGCATACCCAATTTACGGGCCAGGTAAAAGCGATTGACCGCATTGTGGGCGACGACCAGAATCGTCCCGGAAACGTGGGCTTGCTGAACGTCCCGAAAGAATGCATCGACTCGACTTACGACTTCCGTCGCAGTCTCACCCGATCCTCCGGCCTTCGTACGCTCGGGTGTCCGACACCACTCATCCCAGAGCTGGGGTTTTTCGCCGATGAATTCTTCCCGGGTTTTACCTTCCCATTCCCCAAAACTGGCTTCGGTAAGACGCGCATCAATTCGAACCTGTTCTGGCTTGCCGGAGGCAATCTGGGCGGTACGAAAGGCTCGTTGCAGCGGTGACGAATAGACCGCATCGAACGTAATTCCTGCCAGTACTTCGGCCGCCAGGTGGGCCTGTCCGATACCCTTTTCCGTCAATTCAACGTCGGTGACCCCGCAATAACGGTTTCCGTCGGCGTTCCAGAGGGTTTCTCCGTGCCGGAGTAAATACACGGTCAGCATCGGTACCTGATTAATTGATGAATCTTTTTTCCCGTAGCGTTCGGATAAAAGCATCGTATCCGCGATCGTAAGCCCTCATCAACCCGGGTGAAGGCTGAACCCTTTTTTCGTTATGGGTCAGTACTTGGGCTGCCTCGGTTAGTGACCCGAAATACGTTCGGGATGCCGCCAGAATAGCCGCTCCGACCGCACCCGTTACCTGCGCGCACTTGTATACCGGACGTTTCAACACGTTGCTGCGGATGGTTAGCCAGGTATCGCTGTTGCTGGCTCCGCCGGCGGTATACACGGCGCTCACCGTTTCGCCCGATAGCGTTTCGATCAACTCGTAGGCATACCGCTCGATGTACGCTACCCCCTCCATATTGGCCGTAAAAAGCGCCGCATCGGAAAGGCCTTCCGGTGCAAAACCGCGGGCAATGGCGGAGATAAAGGGAAAACGTTCGCCCTCCTGACGAAGCGGGTAAGCCAGGTAGGAGGTCGGAATAAGTCCCGCCGCCGCCACGTTCATTTCCTGAAGCCGGCCGCTGAAACCAGTCGTTACCCAGTCGGCTCCGGTGTTGCTGGCTCCCCCGGGCA